>CAYMQO010000102.1:0-7137 GCA_964392405.1 uncultured Marinobacter sp. | reverse complement strand
TTCCGCCTCAGACAATTCAGTAGCCTGGAGACGAAGTTTTGGAAACCCTGCACATTGATACGGTGGTGATTGGTGCTGGTGTCGTGGGCATTGCCATTGCCAGGGAGCTGGCCCAGGCGGGGCAGGAGGTCATCCTGCTGGAGCAGGGGCATTACTTCGGTGAGGGCATATCCTCCCGTAACAGCGAAGTGATACATGCCGGTATCTACTATCCGGCGGATTCCCTCAAGGCCAGGCTGTGCCTGCAGGGGCGCGAACGCCTGTACGACTATTGCCGGACCCGCCCCATCGGTTACCGCCAGACCGGCAAGTGGATCATTGCAGGCCCGGACCAGCAGGCCGGGCTTGCACAGGTCCACCAGGCCGCCGCAGCCAATGGCGTTGATCTGGAGTTTGCGGAATCGGATCAGCTCGCCCGCAGCCTGCCGCAAGTCCGGGCAGCCGCCGGGCTCTACTCGCCGCGCACGGGGATCATCAGTAGCCATGAGTTGATGATGTCCCTGCTGGCGGATCTGGAGGCTGCAGGTGGCCAGTTAATCTGCCAGGCGCCGGTCGTGGCGGCTGCCAGCGATGGGCGGCGTCATGAGCTGGAAGTAGCGGGGAGCTCTCCGTGCAGGATCCGCTGCCGCCGGGCCGTTAACTCGGCGGGACTGGATGCCATCGGTCTGGCCCGCCGGTGGCAGGGGTATGATCCGGCGCTCTGCCCGGAACCCTGGTACGCCCGGGGCGGGTACTTTGCCTACAGCGGAAAACATCCCTTCACAACACTGGTATATCCCGTACCCGAGCCCGGCGGCCTGGGAGTCCACCTGACCCTGGATCTGGCCGGCCAGGCCCGCTTCGGTCCTGACGTGGAGTGGATCGACGCGCCAGACTATACCGTGGACGTAAACCGCAAGGCGTCGTTTGTCGCCTCTGTGCAGCGATGGTGGCCCGGGCTGAAACCTGAGCGTCTGCAGCCGGCCTATGCCGGTGTTCGGCCAAAGCTGGCCGGGCCCGGCAGCGGCTTTGTTGACTTCCGGATTGACGATGCCGGGCACCATGGCATTGATGGGCTGGTGCATCTGTTTGGTATCGAGTCACCCGGGCTGACGGCGAGCCTCGCCATCGCCGGCTACGTCCGGGAACGGCTGATCTGACGAGCCACCAGCGGCCGGGGTTCGGGCGAGCGCCCAGATTTCCACCCGCTGTGCGCCATGGCGGCGCAGCAGGGTTGCCAGGGTGCCAGCCGTTGCGCCAGTGGTAACAACGTCATCGATCAGTGCGACCTGCGCTGGTACCCGGCCCTGAATTTCGAACAGACCTTTCAGATTCGTCAGTCGCTGCCTTCGGTCCAGGCCAGACTGGGGGCGGGCCTTTCGCGTTCTCTGAATCAGGCGATCGGTCCAGGGGATGCCGGTCTGCCGGCTGATCGCTTCGGCAATTTCCGCGGCCTGATTAAAGCCCCGCTTCCGCTGCCGCTTGCGGTGCATGGGTGCCGCAATCAGCAACTCGGGCCGGCGCTCCGGGTACTGGTCCAGTACCATCGCCGCCTCAACCGCCATGTCGTGTAACAGCGGCCGGGCATACTGACGCTGGCCCTGGTACTTATAGCGCCCAATCATCCGGTCTACCGGAAACTCATAGCGCCACGGAATCAGGGCCTGGCAGTAGTCCGGCTGGTGCTCCAGGCACTGGCCGCAGGTCTGGGACTGCCCGTTTCTCATCAGCGGCAGAGGCAGCCCGCAGCGAAGGCAGCAGCGATCATTGTTGGGAAGGTCTTTCCGGCATCCCTGACACAGCCCCCAGTCGGCATCTGGCCCAAGGCAGGCGACGCATAGCTCAGGCAGCAGCGCGTCATGGGTTCTGGTCACCATTTGGCGAGTCCGGTTAACCAAATCGGAGAATCTGGTTGACAGGATGGGCCAGGGCTTTATCATGCGGTTTGTCCGTAAACCTGAATCGATAAAAAAGTTAACAGGATATTGCCATGACCGCTACTGCCGTTCGACACGACTGGTCCCTGCAGGAAATCCGTGACCTGTTTGCCCTTCCGTTCAACGATCTGATCTTCCGGGCCCAGTCTGTGCACCGGCAGTTCTTTGATCCCAATGAGGTGCAGGTCAGTACGCTGCTGTCCATCAAGACCGGCGCCTGTCCGGAAGACTGCAAATACTGCCCCCAGAGCGGTCACTACAACACCGGCCTGGAAAAAGAAAAGCTGCTGGAAATCGAGAAAGTTGTCGCCGAAGCCCGTGCCGCGAAAGAGAAGGGCGCGTCCCGGTTCTGTATGGGCGCAGCCTGGCGGAGCCCCACCAAAAAGGACATGCCCTACGTCACCGAAATGGTCCGTCAGGTGAAGTCACTGGGTCTGGAAACCTGCATGACCCTGGGTATGCTCAACGATGATCAGGCGGTTGAGCTGGCAGAGGCCGGGCTGGATTACTACAACCACAACCTGGATACCTCTGAAAAATTCTATAACCACATCATTACCACGCGTACCTACCAGGATCGGCTGGATACCCTGGAGCGGGTGCGTAAGGCGGGAATGAAAGTCTGCTGCGGTGGCATCATGGGCATGGGCGAAGACGCCGATGACCGGGCTGGCCTGCTGATGCAACTGGCGAACCTGCCACATCACCCCGAGAGCGTGCCCATCAATATGCTGGTCAAGGTGGCTGGCACGCCCTTGGAAGAGGTTGACGACCTGGATCCCTTTGAGTTCATACGCACCATCGCTGTGGCCCGCATCCTGATGCCCCAATCCCATGTGCGCCTGTCCGCGGGGCGCGAGAACATGAACGACCAGATGCAGGCGCTGTGCTTCCTGGCGGGGGCGAACTCCATTTTCTACGGGGAAAAGCTGCTCACCACCGCCAACCCGGAAGCGGACCATGACCGTCAGTTGTTCATCCGCCTGGGGATCCGGCCGGAAGAGCGCGGCGTTAACCACACCGAGGAAGAGCACGAAGAAGCGCTGGTACATGCCCTCGAAGAAGAGCGTAACCGCCACCTGTTCTACGATGCGGCCAGGAGCGCCTGACGTGCGCGATTTTGCCGCTGAACTGGAGCAACGCCGCGATGCCGGCCTCTACCGGACCCGTCGTCTGGTAGACGGTCCGCACCAGCCGGCGCTGACCACCGACGGCGAGCCAGTGCTGGCGTTCTGCTCCAACGATTACCTTGGGCTGGCGTCACATCCGGAGCTGGTTGCTGCAGCTACGGACGGTGTGGCCCGGTATGGTGTCGGCGGCGCGGCGTCTCACCTGATCTGTGGTCACCACAGCGAGCACCACCGGCTGGAAGATCGCCTGGCCCGGTTTACCCGGCGCTCGGGCGCGCTGTTTTTCTCCACTGGCTTTATGGCCAACCTGGGCGTCATCACCGCGCTGGCGGGGAAGGGCGATACCATTTTCTCCGATGCCCTTAACCACGCCTCTATCATCGACGGTTGCCGTCTGAGCGGCGCCAACGTCCGGATCTATCCCCATGGCGATACAACGGCACTGGAGGCGCAGCTTGCCCAGACCCAGGGACACAAGCTGGTCGTCACCGACGGTGTGTTCAGCATGGACGGCGATGTGGCACCATTACGCCGGCTCGCGCAGTTGTGTCGTCAGTACGACGCCCTGCTGATTGTGGATGACGCCCACGGCTTCGGCTGCGTGGGCCCGGAAGGCCGTGGTGCTGTGCTGCAGGCGGGGCTGGGCGAAGACGAGGTTCCGCTCGTGGTGGGCACGCTGGGCAAGGCATTCGGCACCAGTGGCGCCTTTGTCGCCGGTCAGGCATTGCTGCTGGACTACCTGGTCCAGAAGGCGCGCTCCTACATCTATACCACCGCCATGCCACCGGCGTTGGCAACCGCATCCTGCCGGAGCGTGGATCTGGTAGAGCAGGGGCAGCACCGACGTGAACATCTGGCACGGCTGATTGATCGCTTCCGCCGCGAGACAGCGGCTATGGGTTACCAGTTGATGCCGTCCGACACCCCGATCCAGCCCATTATGATCGGTGATCCACACGAAGCCATGGCATTGAGCCAGTCCTTGGAAAAACAGGGCATTCTGGTGACCGCCATCCGGCCGCCGACGGTTCCCCAGGGGGAGTCCCGGCTGCGGGTCACCTTTAGCGCGGCCCACACGGACCAGCAACTGGACCGGTTACTGGCAGCGTTGCAAGCCTTTGCGCCCCAGCGCAGTCAGGAAGCTGCATTAAGCAGCGCCTGACGGATGCGCCAGGGGAACCGGCGCTATATTAGTGGTCAGGCCCGGGCACCTGCACCGGCGCCTGAATTTCGCTAAATCCGCTACTGATCAGATCCCGCGAGGAGTCCTCTTGGCCCGTCGAACCTATTTTGTTACCGGCACCGATACCGAAGTTGGCAAAAGCGTCGTCTCCGCCGCCATCCTGAAAAAAGCCGCCGATCTTTCCCTGAAGACGGTTGCCATGAAACCCGTAGCTTCAGGCTGTGAACAGACCCCGGATGGCCTTCGAAACGAAGACGCGCTGCTATTGATGGAACAGATGACGGAAACCGTACCTTACGAACAGGTCAACCCCGTCGCCCTCGAGCCAGCCATTGCGCCCCACGTTGCCGCCCAGCAGGCAGGCCGGCAGCTTACTGTCCAGCGCCTGACCGGCTTCGCCCGCGGCCTGATGATGAAACCCGCGGATCTGATGCTGATCGAAGGTGCCGGTGGCTGGCGGGTTCCCCTCAACGAAAGGGAGCTCTACTCACAATTGCCAGTCGAGCTCAACATCGGGATTATCGTCGTAGTCCCGCTACGCCTGGGTTGCATCAATCATGCGCTGCTCACCGTTGAAGCCATCCGTCGCGACGGTCTGACCGTAGCTGGCTGGGTTGCCAACCGGCCTGATGAAGTCCGGATGAGCTGCGAGGATGAGACCCTGGCGTTTCTGCGTAGTCATCTGAATGCCCCGTGTCTTGGTGTGCTTCCCTGGCTGTCGGACCTGAATATTGCAGAACTCGCCAACCAGTTGGATATTCAGCCATTGGTGGATAAGGCAGACCACTAAATCCCAGGCTATCCAGTTACGGAGCAGGGGCAAGCGGGCGGCAGGGGTGGCCTCAACGGTGAATTGCCGGAGCGAATGCTAGTCAGGATCTGCACTCTGCGGTCCGGTTGCTTGGAAACCGGACAGATATATGGCTCAATAAGGGTCAGGCAATTCCGGAGATCACCCTATGGTCATCAATAACACCCTGTATACCGGCTTCCATGGCATACAGGAGGGCCTGCAAGGTATAGAAGGCGCAGCCCGTAAAATTGCCAGGGGCGGTACCGATGGCCCTCGCGGGACAGCCGATGCCGGAACCGGGCTCACCAACGCCCTTGTCGACCTGAAACTCTACGAGCGTAGCGTTGAAGCCTCTGCACAGGTCGTCCGCACTGCCGACGAAACCCTTGGCACCCTGCTCGATATCCGCGTCTGACGGGGCATACCTCAGGCCCGTCCTCTTTAGATTTCCGGACATGGCTGACGCCGAAAAATGCGGCGGCTAAATCACTGAACAGTGACACCGGTCCCGTACCGGTATCATAGCCTCCAATACCTGCCCGTCAGTATCCGCTATGGTAACGCCGCTTCTGGCATCGGATTTTACTGGGCCCGTTGCAGTATAATGACCGTGCCTCACCACCGCCTGCCTGTAGCTCAGCATTTCCGAGCGTGACCTGAAGCGAGTCCAGAAAACGGGTTTTTGTCTAGCAAAACCCTTGACAAGGGAGCTGTGATAAACGTATGTTTCAAACAACCGTTTGAAGCGCCCGGGTTTAGTATAGTACGCCACCGGTAAAGCTTCAGACCCGGGACTGCCAGTATCCTGGACAGCGGCAGTTTTAACCTGTTGATATTCGGTCTGCTTAGAGCGGGCCGACCGAAGTGAGGTGAGTTTCATGGCCGAATATAAAGCGCCACTGCGTGACATCCGATTTGTAATGAATGAGCTGCTCGACAGTGAGCAACACTACGCCACCCTGCAGGGAGGCGAAGATGCCACTCCCGATATGGTGGACGCCATCATTCAGGAAGGCGCAAAGTTCTGCGAACAGGTGCTGTCCCCGCTGAATCAGGTTGGTGACCGTGAAGGCTGTACCTGGAGCGAAGACGGCGTGAAAACACCGACCGGTTTCCGCGAAGCCTATCAGCAGTACGTGGAAGGCGGCTGGCCGTCCATGACTTCTGATCCCCAGTATGGCGGTCAGGGCCTGCCGAGTTCCGTCGGTATCGTCATGAGCGAAATGGTCGGTACTGCCAACTGGTCCTGGGGCATGTACCCGGGGCTGAGCCACGGTGCCATGAATACCCTGGAAGCCCACGGTACTGAAGAACAGAAGCAGATCTATCTCACCAAGCTGATCAGCGGCGAGTGGACCGGCACCATGTGCCTGACCGAGCCCCATTGCGGCTCTGACCTGGGAACCCTGCGCACCAAGGCCGAGCCCGAAAGTGACGGCAGTTATCGCATTACCGGCACCAAAATCTTTATCTCCGCCGGTGAGCATGACATGGCCGACAACATCGTCCATATTGTACTGGCCCGCCTGCCAGGTGCACCGGAAGGCACCAAGGGAATTTCCCTGTTTATCGTTCCCAAGCGTCTGCCTGACGAAGACGGCTCCGCTGGCGAGCGCAATGCGGTGTCCTGCGGTTCCATCGAACACAAGATGGGCATCCACGGTAACGCTACCTGTGTAATGAACTTTGACGGCGCCAAAGGCTGGCTGATCGGTCCCGAGAACCGGGGCCTGAACTGCATGTTCACCTTCATGAACACCGCCCGTATTGGTACCGCGATTCAGGGTCTGGGTGCTGCTGAACTCGGCTTCCAGGGATCTCTGGCTTATGCCAAAGAGCGTCTGGCCATGCGTTCCCTGTCTGGCCCGAAAAATCCGGACGGTCCTGCAGACCCGATTATTGTTCACCCTGACGTACGTCGCATGCTGCTGACCCAGAAGTCGGTTGCGGAAGGCGCCCGTGCCCTGATTTATATGGCGGCGCAGCAGGCGGATATCGTTACCCGGGGCAAGACCGAAGAAGAGCGTCAGGCTGCTGATGCCATGCTCGGCTTCCTGACCCCCATCGCCAAGGCTTTCCTGACCGAGATTGGTTACGAGTCAGCCAACCTGGGTA
>CAYMQO010000101.1:4538-7166 GCA_964392405.1 uncultured Marinobacter sp. | reverse complement strand
GTCAACTTTGGTGGCCAGGGTTATTTCCCGTTCGGTCTGGTGAAAAAGCCAGGTGCTGATATTCTGCCTGACGGGGACAAGGGCCGTTTCGAGGTTACCCAGACGGCGTCTGACGAATACGTGTTCCGTGCCGCGCCTCTGCGTAATATCGAGTTGACGGCCCCGTACTTCCACTCCGGCGCGGTCTGGAGCCTGACCGAAGCGGTGTCGATTATGGGTACCGCCCAGCTGGGCACAGAGCTGAAGGACGACGAGGTGGAGTCCATTGTTGCCTTCCTCAAAACGCTCACCGGCAAGGTGCCTGAGGTTCGCTACCCCGAACTGCCACCGAGCACCGACGAAACCCCGCGTCCGGCACCCATGTCTTCACTGGAGTAAGGGTAACGCCATCGAAAAAGGGAAGCCTCCGGGCTTCCCTTCTTGCATTCGGGGCATGGGTCTGGTCAACGTTAACCCGTTTGACGCAGGTCCGCCCGAAGCGGTTGCAGGGCACTGGTATTGGTACGGTTGCCGAGAAAGTCCGGGCGCGGCCGGTTACCGCAGAAGGGCAGTTCCAGTTTGTTCTCCACGCTGTTAAAGACAAAAAACAGGTTGCTGCGGGGCCAGGGCGACATGTTTGCGTTAGACGCGTGCAGCGTATTGCACTCAAACACAATCAGCGATCCCGCCGGACCCGTGGGCGCCTGAATGCCGCCGGCATCCGCCAGCCGTGCCAGTTCCCGTTCGCTGGGCACGCCGACGTCCTGCTTTTTAAGCGAACTCTGATAGTTGTTCTCGGGGGTGCGGCCAACGCAGGGGACGAATTCCCGGTGAGAGCCGGGAATCAGCATCAGCGGCCCGTTAAAAGGCATATTGTCGGTCAGCGCAATGGAAAAGCTCACCGCGCGCATCCGGGGCATGCCATCTTCCGCGTGCCAGGTTTCGAAATCCGAATGCCAGTCGAACCCCTTGCCGTGGAAACCGGGCTTGAAGTTGATGCGGGACTGATGAATGTAGGCCTCGCTACCCAGTAGCTGATGGACCATGTCGAGAATGCGGGGCTCCCGGGTCAGGCGGTTGAAGCGGTCTGACAGCTCATGTACCCCGAAAACGGAACGTATCTCCTGCTTACCGGGCTCGGTAATCGTCCCTTCGGAATGGAGAACATCGGGGTTATTTTCGTAGTCCCGCAAGTCCTGACGGAACCGGGCGACGGTTTCCTGGTCCAGAAAGTTCGGAAAGGCCAGAAAGCCGTCCCGCTCATAGCGGGCGAGGTCGGTTTCATTCAGGGGTCCGTCGGTGCGATCCGCTCCGGTGCTATGGACGATCGGATCCAGACGGGCAAATGAGGGAGTAGGCCGCTCCAGGCGCGTGGGATAAAGATCTTGCGAACGAGTTTCCATATTCGAACCTCCTTGAAGTAGGACTCGACTACTCAACTCACACAGTGGTAGTGGTTAGCTTTAATAATAGTTAATCGAAAATCCTTAAGATTCAGTTGGTAAAGTGCCCAATGGGCTATTGAGACCTGAGGACGGGCAGAAGTTTTTCAAGCCTCGTCGCTGACGACAGGGTCCTGGAGGCCCGGGCCCGCAAGCTGAAACGCCCGTGGTCCGGGAATGTAAAAGTTGTGCAAACCGTTGTTTGGCCCGCGGTTTCGCTAGTTTCCGCAACGGGATGTGGGTATTTTACGAAGTCAGCTCACAATCGTTACCCGAACTGCGAACGGGCCGGTATCGCTGCCGGCCGGGTAACATGATGAGTATGACTCAGGTCCGGCAGGACCATGGCGGGATGGGTACTATCTTTATCTTGCGGTCAGGAGGATTGCGATCTTCCATTCAACCAGATGCCATGGCAATGGCTTATGCCAGCCGTCGGGATAACCCGACCCTGGGGCGTTCCCTGTGAGCTGGTGGTAACTGTAACGGGTGTAGAACAGGTAGTCGTTCCTATGTGGAAACAGTGGCTGGTCGCCGTCGCTTTGGTCGTAATTGCAATAGCCGGTATATTCGTGTGGCGCCACCTGGACGCAGGTCCGGAGGTTGGCCAGAGTTTTGCGCAGTCTGCCAGTGTGGTGAACGTCGTGACGCCGCAACGGGACACAGTGCGTGACGAAGTGCAATCCGTGGGCAATCTGCGGGCGCTGGAAGCGGTGGAACTCACCACCGAGGTCAGCGGCCGGGTGATCCGCCATAACCTGGCGGCCGGCCAGCGGGTCGAGAAAGGGGCTTTGCTGTTGCAACTGGACAACCGCCAGGCCGAGGCCGACCTGCAGGTTATTGAAGCCCGTCTGGCCGATGCCCGCCGTCAACTGGAGCGGGCGACGCGTCTGCGTAGCAATAACAGTGTCTCCCAGTCACAGGTGGATGAGCTGCGCACGGCGGTGGATGTGGCCCTGGCCGAGCGGGAGGCCGCCCGGGTGCGGCTGGAAAATCATCGCATTGTGGCGCCGTTTACCGGGGTCGTCGGTCTTTCTGACCTCAGCGTCGGTGCGTACGTAACTCCCGGAACTGTCGTGACCACCCTCGATGCGGTTGATCAGATGGAGCTGAACTTCTCGGTGCCTGAACGCTTCCTCGGCCAGGTGGCCCTGGGTCAGATGGTTCGTGGCAACTCGCCCACCTGGCCTGGCGCCAGCTTTCAGGG
>CAYMQO010000101.1:0-4438 GCA_964392405.1 uncultured Marinobacter sp. | reverse complement strand
ACCCTGGGCACCCGTATGCCCGGCCTGGTGGAAGTGGTCAGCGGGATCAGCGAGAGTGATCAGGTCATTATCACCGGTCAGGACCGCCTGAGCAGTGGTGACCGGCTGGAGGTCCGACGGGACGAGGACGCGATACCGGATAACCGCTTCAAGACCCTGGAGTCCTGACCATGCTCCTGACCGACGTCTCCATCAAGCGGCCGGTATTCGCTACTGTTATCAGCCTGTTGATTGTCGTCTTTGGTGTTGCTGCCCTGTTGGGCCTGCCCGTGCGGGAATACCCGGATATCGATCCCCCCATCGTTTCCGTCTCGACCAGCTATACCGGCGCCGCCGCGGAAGTGGTCGACACCCAGATTACCGAGATTGTGGAGGGGGCGATCAGCGGAATTGAAGGCATCCGCTCAATCGAGTCCTCCACGGAGCAGGGGGAGTCCCGCACCAGTATCGAATTCAATATCTCCCGTGACGTGGACATTGCCGCCAACGACGTGCGCGACGCTATTGCACGAATTGTGGATCAGTTACCCGATGAGGCCGATGCGCCTGTGGTGCGCAAGGCAGACTCGAACGCCCGTCCGATGATGTGGGTAACCCTTCGCAGCCAGGCCTGGGACAGCGCTGAACTGAGTGACTTCGCCGACCGGGTGCTGGTTGACCGACTGTCGGTACTCGACGGGGTGGCGGATGTCCGGATCGGTGGCGAACGCCGTTATGCCATTCGGGTATGGCTGGACCGGAACCGGCTGGCGGCCCGCGACATTACCGTCGCCGATGTGGAGCGGGCACTGCGAGCCAACAATATCGAGTTACCGGCAGGCTCGGTGGATTCGTCTACCCGCAACTTTACCGTACGGGCCGAAGGCCGCCTCAGTAACGTGGAGCAGTTCCGCAGGCTGGTGGTAAGACGGGACGGCAATGACCTGGTGCGGCTGGGCGAGGTGGCCAACGTGCAGATGGGGGTAGAGTCTGACGTGAGCCGACTGCGGGCCAATGGGGAAAACGCCATTGGCCTGGGGGTGATCCGCCAGTCCAAGGCCAATACCGTAGCCGTGTCCGACGGGGTCCGGGAAGAGCTGGAGCAGATACGGAAGACCCTGCCGCCGGAAGTGACGATCACTGAAAGCTACGACGAGTCGATCTTCATCCGTGCCTCTATCAAGGAAGTGATTATCACACTGGCCGTTGCGGTCGCGCTGGTCATTCTGGTGATCTTCCTGTTTCTGCGCTCCTGGCGGGCTACCCTGATTCCGGCAGTCACTATTCCGGTTGCGGTGATCGGTGCGTTTATCGGGCTGGGGTATCTGGGCTTCTCCATCAACGTACTGACCTTGCTGGCGATTATCCTGGCCATCGGGCTGGTGGTAGATGATGCGATTGTGATGCTGGAAAATATCCAGCGTCGTATCGATAACGGTGAGCCGCCGTTGCTGGCCGCGTTCCGGGGCGCCAAACAGGTCTCGTTCGCGATCATTGCGACAACCCTGACCCTGGTGGCGGTATTTGTCCCCATCTCCTTTATGGGCGGCAACGTCGGGCGCCTGTTTGCGGAGTTTGGCTTTACCCTGGCGGCAGCGGTGGTGTTCTCCAGCTTTGTCGCCCTGACCCTGGTGCCCATGCTGTGCTCCAAGTGGCTTCGACAGAGCCCGTCCGCCAGAGACAGTGGCCGGCTGTGGCAGGCGAGTGAGAAAGTGCTCAACGGCATGACCCGTGGTTACGAACGGGCGCTGAGATTCTCGCTACGGCAGCCAGGGTTGATTCTCGGGCTGGGCATGGCCGGCCTGGTACTGGCGTTTGCCATCTATCCCCAACTTCCCCAGGAACTGGCGCCCATTGAAGACCGTGGCACCATCATCATGCCCACGAACGCGCCCCGGGGATCCACCGTTGAATTCACCGACCATTACGTCCGCCAGGCGGAAGAGGTTCTGCTGCCCTATATCGATGACGGCATCGCCAACCGCCTGCTGTCCATCGTTGGCTTCCGTGATGAGGAAGACAACGCCTTCATGATCATGGGTCTTGAGCATTGGGACCGGCGGGACGTGAAGCAACAGCAGATAACCAGTGAGATTCGCGCCAAGATGGCGAATGTGTCCGGGGTTCGGGTCATTCCGGTGAACCCGCCGGGGCTGGGCCAGGGTGGTTTTAACCAGCCGGTGGAATTCGTGGTGGCGGGGCCGGACTACGAGTCCGTGCAGCAATGGAGTGAGGAGATCGTCAGCAAGGCGAAGGAAAACCCGGGTCTGCTGAACGTGGATACCGATTTCGAACTCACCCGTCCTGAGCTGCGACTGACCATTGACCGGGAGCGCGCCGCTGACCTGGACATTACCGTGCAGGACGTGGGCCTGACCTTGCAGACCATGCTCGCGTCCCGGCAGGTCACCACCTACCTGGACCGGGGCCAGGAGTACGACGTGATCGTGCAGGCGGCCGATGCGGACCGAGCGACGCCGTCGGACCTGAACCAGATCTACATGCGCCCGCGGGCGGGCGGGGATCTGATCCCGCTGGCCGCGTTGGTGAGTACGGAGGAAAGGGGAACCAACCCGGACCTGCGGCGCATCGACCGCTTGCCTGCGGTGATTATCAGCGCGTCGCTGGCGGATGGTTACGACCTGGGATCGGCGCTTCGTTATCTGAACAATCTGGCGGCGGAAAGCCTGCCACCGGAAGCCCGGATCAGTTACCGGGGTCTCAGTCAGGAATTCCAGGAATCCTCCAATGCCATCTACATCACCTTCGGGCTGGCGTTTGTCATCGTGTTCCTGGTGCTGGCAGCCCAGTTTGAAAGCTGGATTCATCCGCTGATTATCATGCTGACTGTACCGCTGGCGGTCACCGGGGCACTGATGGCTCTGTTCTGGTCGGGAATCAGCCTGAATATGTACAGCCAGATCGGTATCGTAATGCTGCTGGGCCTGATGGCCAAGAATGGCATCCTTATGGTGGAGTTTGCCAACCAGCTCAGGGATGAGGGCTACAACGTCCGGGACGCCATCCTCGAAGGGTCCATTCTGCGCTTCCGCCCGGTACTGATGACCACGATTTCCACGGTGTTTGGAGCTGTTCCGCTGGTGATTGCCAGTGGCGCGGGTGCAGAGAGCCGGGCCGCCATTGGTATCGTTATCCTGGGAGGTCTGGTTTTCGCCACTACCCTGACCCTGTTCCTGATTCCCGTGCTCTACAACCTGCTGGCCCGGTTCGCCAAGTCAGCCAATGCGGTTGAAAAGGAACTTGAGCAGCTGACCGCAGAACCGGAAGCCGGCTCTGGCTGATTACGGCCGACGCCAGAGACTGTTTGTTCCTTACAACATTACGACCTTGCCCGGGCCATCGCGACGGTAACCTCGATCCCGGCCCGCTGTGCGGCACTGAACGATCGCGGCACCATTGATGTGGGCAAGCGGGCGGATCTGGTGCTGGTCAGTGAGTGCGGCCAGCAGCCGTTGATTGAAACCGTCTGGTCCGCAGGCCGGCGTGTCTTCTGATGGAGTAGGAAACATGGAAAAGCTCTATTACCTGATGGGCGCCTCGGGTGCCGGCAAGGACTCGCTGCTGAGACTGTGCCTGAACCGGCTGACCGACCAGCGGGTGCTGGTAGCCAGCCGGTATATCACCCGTCGGCCGGAGTCTGGCGGTGAGAACCATATTTCGTTGCCGGAGGCGGAATTCCGCAAACGACGGGCGATGGGTCTGTTTGCCCTGGACTGGCAAGCCAACGGTTATCTGTACGGAATAGGCAGCGAGATTGACCTCTGGCTGGCCCGGGGTCACCACGTGCTGATCAACGGGTCCCGCAGTTACCTGGGGCAGGCCCAGGAGCGCTATGGCAGCACATTGGTACCCGTGCTGATTAATGTAACTCCGGAAAAACTGCGCCAACGGCTGATCCAGAGAGGCCGGGAGTCCCTCGAAGAGGTTGATGCCAGGGTGAGAAGGGCGAGCCAGTTTGCCTACGCCATACCGATGGGTACCGCCGTTGTGGATAACAACGGCACCCTGGAGGAAGCGTTTGATCAGTTGCAGGACCTGATCACCATGGTTCCGGAACCTGTGGTTGCCCATGGCTTTTGAGCTGGAGTTCCTGGGTACGGCCGATGCCCGTCGGGTGCCGGTCTATGGCTGCCAATGCCGGGCCTGCCAGCGGGCCCGGAATGACGCCCGATACCGCCGGCGGGCCTGCAGTGCGCTGGTCCGCGCCGAAGGCTATCAGCTGATGCTGGACGCCGGCCGGCCAGACCTGTGTGAAACCTTCGCCCCGGGCAGTTTTCAGGGCATCCTGCTGACCCATTACCATATGGATCATGTGATGGGGCTGTTTCACCTTCGCTGGGGCGCCGGCCACCTGGTGCCGGTATACGGCCCCGATGACCCGGCTGGGTGCGATGATCTGTACAAGCACCCGGGAATTCTTCAGTTTCAGCCACCGCGG
>CAYMQO010000100.1:0-7182 GCA_964392405.1 uncultured Marinobacter sp. | reverse complement strand
GGACGCTTTGCGTCCGATAGCCACGCGCCAGACCCACGCCAATGTGCTGCAGCACCTGGCCGGCTATCTCAAAACGCCTCTGTCGGCTGCTGACAAGCAACAGCTGCAGGAATGTATTCAGCAGTACCGCATCGGTCTGGTGCCCCTGGCAGCGCCCGTGGATCTTCTGAAAGGGCACTTTCTGCGCCATCCGCACACTTATATCTCCGATCAGGCTTACCTCTATCCCTACCCGGAAGAGATTCGCCTTCGCCACCTGTTCTGATGGATTGAGCCTATGTACCAGTTGATGTGGTTTCGCCGCGACCTGCGCGTGCATGACAATCCGGCCGCAATGCGCAACGGTGCCACGACCGGACAGCCCGGCTTTTCCCTCATCGTTCACCGGACGTTTGGATGTTAAAAAGCCCGGACACCAGTCAGTATCCGGGCTTTTTACCTGAACAGCTCTTTCGCAATCAGATCAACAGGCCGTAGTGCCGCCATCTACCGCGATATTCTGGCCGGTAATATGCCGTCCGGCTTCGGTAGCCAGCAGCGCGATGATGCCCTTCATGTCTTCCTCGCCACCAAACCGGTTCAGCGGGATACGCTCAAGCATCTTCTCGCCCATCATATCCAGCAGGCCGCTGGCCATTTTGGAGGGGAAGAAGCCGGGGCAGATGCTGTTCACGTTGATGTTGTACTTGCCCCATTCGGCAGCCAGGGCCCGGGTGAAGTTGACGTTGGCACCTTTGGAGGTGTTGTAGGCGATGGTGTTCATGCCTTCCGGGTTACCGGACAGTCCGGCAATGGAGGCGGTGGTGATGATCTTGCCGGACTTGCGGGGAATCATGCAGCGACGGCCCACTTCGCGGGTGAGGAAGAAGGTGGCGTCGACGTTCAGGTTCATCACCTTGTCCCAGGCTTCGTCCGGGTGGTCTTCCGCCGGTGCACCCCAGGTGGCGCCGGCGGTGTTGATCAGGATGTCGATATCACCGAAAGCCGCGACGATCTGGTCGACAAAGCCCGGCACGGTTTCACGGTTGGACATGTCGGCGGCGATGGTCATCACTTCGATGCCCTGGCCTTCCAGGTGCTTCTGGGCCTCATCCAGTTCGTGCTGTTTACGGGCACTGATCACCAGTCTGGCGCCCAGTTCGCCCAGGGCTTCGGCCATCTGCAGGCCCAGGCCGCGGGATCCGCCAGTGATAACAGCGATTTTTCCGGTCAGGTCGAAGAGTTGTTTAAGGCTCATGGGGGAGATTCCTGTCGTTGTTGTAATGGAAGCCCGGCCGGGTTGCGGCCGGGCAGGGTCAGTATCAGGCTGTTTTTGTCAGCAGTGCGTCGCTGACTTTGCCCAGGTGATAGTCCGCATCACCAAACATCAGGTTGATCAGGGTCAGGCGCTTGAACACATGGGCGGCCCACATTTCGTCGGTCACACCCATGCCGCCGTGCAGTTGCACACCGGCCTGGCCCACTTCCCGGGTACCCTGGCCGATCAGCAGCTTGGCCTGGGAGATCGCTTCGCGGCGATCGTCACGGTCGTCGGAATCCGCCCGGTCGGCGGCCAGGATGGCCATGGAGCGCCCCTGCTGAGCGTGGATAAACATGTCTGCCATGCGATGTTGCAGCACCTGGAACCTGGCGATGGGCACACCGAACTGCTGACGGGTCTGGGTGTATTCCAGCGTCGCTTCGGTCATGGCTTCCATGGCACCGACGGCTTCGGCGCAGATGGCAGCGGTGCCCTGGTCGATGGCTTTCTCCAGCGCCGGGAAGCCTTTGTCGGCTTCGCCAATGATGGCATCGGCGCTGACTTTGACGTCGTTCAGGGTGACTTCAGCGGTGCGGAAGCCGTCATGCGTGGCGAAGTCGTTGATGGTGACGCCGCTGGCATCCGCATCCACCAGGAACAGGGTGATGCCGTCTTCGCTGGTGTTATCGCCACTGGTGCGTGCGGAGACAATTAGCTGGTTGGCCTGGCCGCCGTGGATCACCGCGGTCTTGCTGCCACTGAGTACATAGTCGTTGCCATTGGCCGCAGCGGTGGTCTTGATATGGGCCAGGTTGTAGCGGGCGCCGCGCTCGTAGGTGGCCAGCGCCATCAGCTTTTCGCCACTGGCGATAGCCGGCAGGATGGCCTGTTTCTGGGCATCTGAACCGGCGTCCCGTACCAGCCCGCCGGCCAGTACCACGGTGGCCAGGTAGGGCTCGGTGACCAGGGCGCGGCCAAAGGACTCCATCACCAGCATGGTATCGATACCGTTGCCGCCCAGGCCGTCGTAGTCCTCGGGGAAGGTAAAGGCCAGCAGGCCCATGTCGGCCAGCGCCTTCCAGATACCGGCATCGGTTCCCTTGCCGGACTCGATGATTTCGCGGCGTTTCTCGAAAGTGTACTCGTTGGCCAGGAACCGGCGCAGCGAGTCCTGCAGCATTTGCTGTTCTTCTGTCAGTTCGAAGTTCATGTTCCGCTCCTTACAGCCCCAGCACCAGTTTGGAAATAATATTGCGCTGGATCTCGTTGGATCCGCCGAAGATGGACAGCTTGCGCATGTTGAAGTAGTCGCCGGCTGCCGGCACCGCATTCATGGTGCCCACCAGAGGGCCGTCGTAATCCGGCTCAAGGGCGTCCGGAATATGGGCAATGGCGTCCTGACCGGTGGCTTCCATGGCCAGTTCAAACAGGCGCTGGCCAATCTCGGTACCGCGGATCTTGAGCACCGACGCTTCGGGACCAGGGCCGGAGGAATTGGTCAGTACCCGCAGTACGGTCAGTTCCAGGGCGCGCAACTCGGCGTCCAGCTGGGCCAGACGGTCGCGGAAACGGGTGTTGTGGATGATGGCCTGGCCGTCGTCCTGTTCTTCCCGGGCGATTTCTTTCAGGCGGCGCATCATGGCTTTCCACTGGCCAACGTTGGCCAGGCCGGTGCGCTCGTGACCCAGCAGGTACTTGGCGTAGGTCCAGCCCTTGTTCTCTTCACCGATCCGGTTCTCCACCGGCACCCGGACGTTTTCGAAGAACACGTCGTTAACTTCGTGCTCGCCGTCCAGCATGATGATGGGGCGCACATCGATGCCCGGGGTTTTCATGTCAATCAGCAGGAAGGTGATGCCTTCCTGGGCTTTGACTTCCCGGTTGGTGCGAACCAGGCAGAAGATCCAGTCGCCGTGCTGGCCAAGGGTGGTCCAGGTCTTCTGGCCATTGACGATGTAGTGGTCGCCGTCCAGCTCGGCGGTGGTGCGCAGTGACGCCAGGTCGGAACCGGCGCCGGGCTCGGAATAGCCCTGTGACCACCAGACCTCGCCACTGATGATGCCGGGCAGGTGCCGGTCTTTCTGTTCCTGATTACCGAACTTCATGATGACCGGGGCCACCATGCGCAGCCCGAAGTCCAGTTGCCGCGGGGCACCGGCCAGGGCGCATTCTTCTTCAAAGATAAGCTGCTCCACTTCGGTCCAGCCCGGCCCGCCGAACTCTTTCGGCCAGGTGCTGGCGCCCCAGCCCTGCTTGTACAGAATCTGCTGCCAGCGGGCGACCATATCCTTATTGGGACGCAGTCGCTTCTGAACCCGCTCGCGGATGTCGTCTGGCAGGTTCTCCTGCAGGAACTGGCGTACTTCCTGGCGGAAGGCCTCCTGCTCCGGGGTGTAGTTCAAATCCATGGTTGTCTCACTCTATCGTCAGTTGCGCCGGAGCTCCCGACCGTAACGGGCAGGACTCCGGTTTGTCTTTGTATCGGGTTACGCTACTTCAAACAGTCCGGCGGCGCCCATGCCGGTGCCGACGCACATGGTGACGACCACATACTTCACACCACGGCGCTTGCCCTCGATCAGGGCATGGCCGACAAGACGGGAGCCAGTGGTGCCGTATGGGTGGCCTACGGCGATGGCACCGCCGTTGACGTTCAGGCGTTCCATGGGGATGCCCAGCTCACGCTGACAATACAATACCTGAACGGCGAATGCCTCATTGAGTTCCCACAGGCCGATATCATCCACGGTCAGGCCGGCGCGCTTGAGCAGCTTGGGCACGGCATAGACCGGGCCGATGCCCATTTCATCCGGCTCACAACCGGCAACGGCAAAGCCACGGAAGATGCCCAGCGGCTGCACACCACGCTGCTCGGCCAGTTTGCCATCCATCAGCACACAGGCAGAAGCACCGTCGGAAAACTGACTGGCATTGCCGGCGGTGACGACGCCACCGTCAACGGCAGAGCTGATGCGGCTGACGCCTTCCAGCGTGGTATCCGGGCGGATGCCTTCGTCCTGGGATACGGTGACTTCCTTGCTCATCAACTGACCCGTGGCCTTGTCGGCGACGCCGGCAACGGTGGTGATGGGCACGATTTCATCGTCGAATTTGCCTTCCTCGCGGGCCTTGGCGGCCAGGGTCTGGCTGCGAACGCCGTACTCGTCCATGTCTTCCTTTTTGATCTGGTAGCGCTGGGCTACGGTCTCGGCGGTCTGCAGCATGGACCAGTAGAGTTCCGGCTTGTGCTTAACCAGCCAGGGATCGGCCATGTAGTTCTGGTTCACGGTGGCCTGGACGGTCGAGATGGACTCGACGCCGCCAGCAACCATTACCGGTACCCGGTCAACCGCGATGTGGTGAGCTGCCATGGCGATGGCCTGCAGGCCAGACGAGCAGAACCGGTTGATAGTGGCACCGGCTACAGAAACCGGCAGCCCGGCGCGGATCGCGCCCATACGGGCCACGTCGTTTCCGGTGGAACCTTCGGGCAGGGCGCAGCCCAGCAGGACGTCTTCAATTTCGGCCGGGTCTACGCCGGCACGGGCAACCGCGTGCTCGATGGCGTGGCCCGCGAGAGTAGCGCCGTGGGTCATGTTCAGGCCGCCGCGCCAGGATTTGGCCAAAGGCGTGCGCGCGGTGGATACGATGACGACATCATTCATAACTTATCTCCTGTGTGCCGGCGCTGCGGGCGCCAGCGATCAATTCGTGTCTGGTTTCGCTCGCCTTACTGGTCAAAGCCCTTGCCTTCCTGCGCGCACTTCACCAGCAAGGGCGCTGGCTCCCAGAAACCTGACTGGGTGTGCGGATTCGCGGCGAAGGTCTCCATGTCGCGCACCACATTGGTCAGGCCAACCTGTTCGGCGTAGTGCATGGGACCGCCCCGGAACACCGGGAAGCCGTAGCCAGTCAGGTACACCATGTCGATATCCGACGCACGCTGGGCGATGCCTTCTTCCAGAATGCGCGCCCCTTCATTCACCAGTGCGTACACACACCGCTGTACGATTTCCTGGTTGCTGATCTTCCGCGGCGTGATGCCCATTTCCCGGCGGCATTCTTCCACTACCCTGTCCACTTCCGGGTCGTGCAGGGCCTTGCGGTTGCCGGGCTCGTACCGGTAGTAGCCGGAACCTGTCTTCTGGCCGAAGCGGCCCATTTCACACAGGCGGTCGGCAATGAGGTTCTTTTTCATGCCGGGATGTTCGGCGTACAGGCGCTTGCGGATGGCCCAGCCGATATCGCCACCGGCCAGGTCGGCCATGCGCAGCGGTCCCATGGCGAAGCCGAACTTCTCGATGGCCTTGTCGATCTGCTGCACGCTGGCACCTTCTTCCAGCATGGTCAGGGCCTCACGGGAGTACTGGTTGATCATGCGGTTGCCGATAAAGCCGTCGCACACGCCGGACACCACAGCGGTCTTGCGGATGGCCTTGGCCAGTTTCATGGCGGTCGCCAGCACGTCGTGGGCGGTCTTGTCGCCCCGGATCACTTCCAGCAGTTTCATGATGTTCGCGGGGCTGAAGAAATGCAGGCCGATGACGTCCTGCGGCCGGCTGGTGAAGCTGGCAATTTTGTTCACGTCCAGGGTGGAGGTGTTGGACGCGAGGATGGCGCCGGGCTTGCAGATCTCGTCCAGCTTCGTGAAGACCTGCTCCTTGACGCCCATTTCCTCGAATACGGCTTCAATCACCAGATCGACATCTTTCAGGTCGTCATAGCTCAGGGACGGTGTCAGCAGTTCCATCGTTGCCCTGGCCTTGTCCTCGGTCATGCGGCCCTTCTGGACCTGGCGCTGGTAGACCTTGCGGATGGCCTCCACGCCCCGGTCGAGGCCTTCCTGCTTCATCTCAACAATGGTCACCGGGATGCCGGCATTGAGGAAGTTGATGGAAATGCCAGTGCCCATGGTGCCGGCCCCGATCACGCCCACTTTGTTAATGTCGCGGGTTGGGGTGTCAGCGGGGATGTCGGCAATCCGGCTGGCCTTGCGCTCGGCAAAGAAAGCATGGCGCAGGGCGGCGGATTCCGGGGTCTGCATCAGGAACTTGATGCCGTCGCGCTCGACTTTCAGGCCCTCATCGAACGGTTTGTTCACGGCGGCTTCCACCGCTTCCAGGCACTTCAGCGGCGCCGGGTAGTTCTTCGCCATGGCACCGATGGTGTTACGGGCGAACATGAAGAAGCCTTCCGGGTTGGGGTGCTGGGCTTTCAGGTCGCGCACTTTTTTCAGTGGCATTTTTTCATCGACCACCTTGCGGGCGAACGCCAGCGCACCTTCCATCAGGTCGCCGTCAATAACGGCGTCCAGCAGTGGTGTGCCTTCGAATTTTTTCGCCGGTACCACGGCACCGGACACGATCATGTTCAGCGCCTGCTCAACGCCGATCACCCGGGGCAGACGCTGGGTGCCGCCGGCGCCCGGCAGAATGCCCAGCTTCACTTCCGGCAGGGCCAGTGTGGCGTCCGGCTTTGACACCCGGTAATGGCAGCCCAGTGCCAGCTCAAGGCCGCCGCCCATGCAGTTGCCGCTGATGGCCGCGATAACCGGTTTTTTGGCGGTTTCCACATAATGAATGGCGGTGGTGAGAATCGGTTCCTGGGTAACTCTTGGCGTGCCAAACTCCGTGATATCCGCGCCACCGGAAAACGCCCGGTCGGATCCGGTGATGATAATGGCTTCAACAGCGGCGTCCTGCTCGGCCTTGCGAATGCCGTCAACGATACCCTGGCGCAGCCCAAGGCTGAGGCCGTTAACGGGGGGATTGTCCAGGCGGATAACGGCGACGTTGCCGTTGATGTCGTAATGCGCGGTGCTCATGCTCGCTCCTTTGGTAGCGGTAATCGCGGTCAGATTTTTATTCCATACACTGGTGTCTGGCGAGCCCGTACAGTAATGTATGTTCGCGTGGAAGGTCAACGGATTGTAGACTCCGCGC
>CAYMQO010000099.1:0-7187 GCA_964392405.1 uncultured Marinobacter sp. | reverse complement strand
AATTACCGCAAATCCTACCAGGCCATCGCCGACAAACTGTCAGAGGCCCGCCGGGACGGCGCAGCCGTGCTGGACCAGCGTGTGGCCGCAGAACTGGCGGAGCTAGGCATGCCCACCATGCAGTTTATTACGCAACTGGATACCAGTGACGAAGAGCCAGGCGCCACCGGTAACGAAGAGGTTGAGTTTCTGATCAGCGCCAACCCCGGCCAACCGGCACGTCCGCTGGCACGGGTCGCCTCCGGCGGTGAACTGTCCCGGATCAGCCTGGCCATTCAGGTCGTGGTCGCGCAGACCTCAACCACACCGACGTTGGTGTTCGATGAAGTGGATGTCGGTATTGGCGGCGGCACCGCAGAGGTTGTGGGACGCCTGCTACGGTCATTGGGCGAAAGCGGTCAGATCATCTGCGTCACCCACCTGCCCCAGGTGGCCGCCCAGAGCCATCAGCACCTGTTTGTGAGCAAATTTACGGAAGCTGACGCAACGTTCTCGAAGATTGAAACACTGAATGATCAGGGAAGGATCAGCGAAGTGGCGAGGATGCTGGGCGGGGTCGATATGACCGAACAAACCCTGGCCCACGCACGGGAGATGTACAACAAAGGCCAAGCGACTCATCACTAAGGCGTGCTGGCGCCGATTATGACTCGGGACGAGTAACTTACCTTCGGCTCTCACTACCCCCTTCTCACATGAGAGCTTTTCGAGCGCCGCCCCGGCGCTCTTTTTTTTGCTTCATCCGGGTTTGAAGGGGCGGCGCACGTGGTCACACGGCGATGACCAACCGAGAAATCCGGAGGGGTTGAATCAGGATTTTTTCTGCAGGGGTTTGACGTACAGGGTCAGGCTATGGTCGACGATCTCGTAGCCATGCTCTTCCGCGATCTTCTGCTGACGCTCTTCAATGATGTCGTCAACGAACTCGATCACATCACCAGTCTGGGTGCAGACCATGTGGTCGTGATGATCATCACCGGCCATCTCAAATACGGCATGGCCACCCTCAAAGTTGTGTCGGAGTACCAGCCCCGCAGCCTCAAACTGGGTAAGCACCCGGTAGACTGTGGCAAGACCCACATCATCACCCTGCTCCAACAGCTTCTTGTACACATCTTCTGCGCTGAGATGATGCTCTTCAGCGGTTTCCAGGATGTTGAAGATCTTGACCCTGGGCAGCGTAACTTTAAGACCGACTTTTCGCAGTTCGGCATTTTCAGGAGCCATAATACTTTTCACTCTTTGGTGTGTTCAGTCCATACGCTATTATAGCGCCTTATCCCAACACATAAACCGTTCCACCCTCAGCCAAAAAGGACATCGGTCCCTGATGCACCTGATTCGCCGTTTTGCCCCTGCCCTCCTGCTCACCCTGCTTGCCGGATGCGTATTCCCGGGCGTTTACAAGATCAACGTCCAGCAGGGCAACCTTATTACCGAGGAAGAACTCAGTCTGCTGGAGCCGGGCATGACCCGATCCCAGGTTCATTCGGTGCTGGGCTCACCGCTGCTGCTGAACCCCGCCGACACCTCGGTTGAATATTTTATCTACACGTTTCAGGAAGCGGGGGGCGAGATTCGGGAACAAAAAGTAATCGTCCACTACGACGCAGACACTTTCACCCATATGGAACAGCAACTGCTGGAGGATCTGCCGGCTTACTGAACCACCGGAGCGTCAGACCTCACTCTGCTTTTTACGCGCCCGGTTTGCCCGGGCCTGCTTCGGATCGATCTTCAGCGGCCGGTACAGCTCGACCCTGTCACCATCCGATAGCACATGATCAGCCGGCGTCCGGATCACCTTGCCGAAGATGCCCATACTGGTCTGCTCCAGGTCGATCTCCGGGAACAGGTCGGCAATCCCTGAACGGCGGGCAGCCTCCAGCACTGTTGTGCCCTCTTCTACCTCGAAGGACACGATCTCCTGCCGCTCCGGCGTTGCATAGGCCACTTCGATCCGCATCAGCGATCTACCAACGCGCTACTGTAGATTTCATCGGCGCGGCGACAGAACGCCTCAACCATGGTGTTGGCAGCATGGTTAAACAGCGGCCCGAAGGCCATGCGTGCCAGTGCGCCCGAGAATTCAAAATCCAGCTGCAGGGCAACCTTGCAGGCGTTCTCATCCAGCGGCTTGAACACCCAGCGGCCCCGGAGGTTACGGAACGGGCCGTCAACCAGCCTCATCTCGATGCTCTCTGGCGTTATCAGCTCATTCCGGGTCGTGAGACGATGCCTGATACCGCCCTTGGCCACATCCAGCGACGCCAGAACCTGAGTATCGGTACGCTCATGAACCTGCGCTCCGGCGCACCAGGGCAGGAAGTCGGGATAGCTGGGAATGTCGTCAACCACGGCAAACATACGCTCAGCGGAATGCATCACCAGTGCACTTTTATCGATCTGATGGGCCATGAAACCTCGGCTTTATTGATGACTGCCCCGCTATAATATCTGATTTGACACCCATTGCGGCAGTCGTGGCTCTCCCGGATATCAGAATTCAGCTGCCCTGCCTGGCCCTCGCGGCAACTCAACCGCCTCCTGGGGCGGCTCACTGGATAACTCCTGAGGAACCTGCGCACACCAGCCCAGCTCCCCGTTGTCACACAACAACGTTAGCGACAGCACGCAGTAGCCAATCCCCACGGCAATAACAATCGGCGGTAACAGATACCGCAGCGCAAAGCGCCAGACCTTCGCAAGGCTGTCGATCGTATCGCCGAGCAGATCGTTCAGGTACTCTGCTGGCGCGAGCCAGCCCAGGAAGATAGCCAGGGCAGCCGCCACAGCGGGAATCAGTAGTCCGCTGGTCAGCAGCTCGATCCACCGGAAGGGAGTCAGCCCGGCGACCTGTACATCAGCCCAGATATTAAACGAATACAGGATAACGAGTCCGGTTAACCAGGCAGCCACAAGAACCAGCACCACCGACAGCGGGCGGGGCGCGATTACCCACTCACGCAACCAACTGACAACAGCTTCGGTCAACACCAGAGCAGAGGTCCACGCTACCAGCACAATCAGCGTGAACACCGCCGTCGCCAGAAGCTGATGATTCTCGACCCCGCCCAGTCCGACCGGAAGCGCGACGAATACCAGCCCGAAGCCCCGCACGTCGCCGTAACCGTTAAAGGCTTCCGCAAAACTGTAGATCACCACACCGGCCAGCACCCCGACCGCCGTGTCCAGCAGAGCAACTCCCGCCACTGATCTCTTGAACGGCGATCCCGGCGCCATCAGGGCACCCAATACCGCCCAGATACCGAGCCCTATGCCCAGGGTGTAAAACGCATGGGACAATGCATACCAGACCGTATTGAGACTGACATCCTGCCACCGGAACCCGGCCACATAACTCAGCGCCGCTGGGGCGTCACCCTGACGCCAGTTCCACCAGACCAGGCCAACGAGGAGAAGCAGAAAGACCGGCATAACCAACCGAAAAGCCCGCTCAACCCCCTGCTGCCGGAAAGCCACTGCGCCAATCAGCGCGATAAAGAACAGGTGCCAGGCCATAAACCCACGGTAGTCATAGGGGCTTTCAACCAGTTGCCCGAGCATTCGGGTCATGGAAAGAGGCGTGGCGCCCCCAAACCGCCCGAAAGCCCCGTAAAAGACATAAGCCAGGCAGATGGAGCCAATCACTAATGTAATGGAGAGCACCAGAAAGCCGGAAAGTACGCTCACCCGTCCAAGCCACTGCCACCGCGGCGACTGGTAATGGGCGCGGGTCTCGTTATGCATCGCCAGCACAAGATTATGGCGGTGCCGGCGCCCCAGGGCGCTTTCCGCCAACAGCAATGGCAGGGTTACCACCAGCAGGAACAACAGGTACAGCAGCACAAAGTATCCGCCGCCGAGCTGACTGGCCAGCCAGGGAAAGTGCCAGAGGTTACCCAGTCCAATGGTCGTCGCCGCAGCCGCCCAAAAAAAGGTACTACGCCCGGACCAGAGCCCCAGTGTTGTTTTTTGTGATGTAGGCATTGGGATCCTTTTCGACTACGACGACTTCAGTCACCTCCGGCACGTACAGGGTCACATCGCCAGAGAAGGCAGAGGGGATTGTACTGAATTCCCAACCGGTAAGCCCGGCTGGTGACCCCGTATCGCCAACTGGGTTACAATTCCACACTTGTCTGCAGCCGGACCGGCCCCATAGTCAGACACTGAATATCCAACGGAAAGACTTCATGAGTAAGAAAAAACCGGTGAATTCCGGTGGCACCATTGCCCTGAACAAAAAAGCCCGGCACGAATACCACATCGAGGAACGCCTGGAAGCCGGCCTTCAGTTGCTGGGCTGGGAAGTCAAATCCCTGCGGGAAGGCAAGGCCCAGATCACTGAGGCCTATGTGCTGTTTCGTGATGGCGAGGCTTTTCTGTTTAACGCCCAGATTACGCCATTGAATACCGCCTCAACCCATGTGATCGCAGACCCCACCCGAACCCGCAAACTGCTGATGCACGGCCGGGAAATTGCCCGGCTGATGGGCCAGGCGGAACAGGCCGGCCACACCTGCGTGCCTCTGGCCCTGTACTGGAAGAAGAACAAGGTCAAATGTGAAATAGCGCTGGTGAAGGGCAAGAAGCTGTATGACAAGCGCGCCACGGAGAAAGAGCGCGACTGGAACCGCCAGAAACAGCGAATCATCCGCGAACACACCTGAGCTACCACCGGGCTCGCGTTAGGGGTAACTACCGACCGGCCTTTACCGAAAGAGCTTGAAGTTACCGGAACCACCCCCATATACTGAACAGACAAGGGGGCGACATGGCTTCGACGCCGGTAGCGAACCCTTGGGTGCATGTCGAGATGGCAGCCAATCTCGTTAATCCAAAGCTGCAAGCAATAGTCGCAAACGACGACAACTACGCACTGGCGGCTTAAGCCGCCGGTCGTCCTGACCCGGGTGCCTGTAAACGGGTATTTCAGGACGTCATAGCTAACAGGCTGCTCCCTTAACCAGAGCTCACTGGTTAAAGGCTAAGATCTAAAGAGCTCGCCCTGTGCACCCTGACCTTCGGGTCGCACAAGGTTAAACGAATAGAAGGAAACTAAACATGTAGAGCTCAAGGCAGAGTACTGGCGGACGCGGGTTCAATTCCCGCCGCCTCCACCAAACACGAAAGCCCCAACTGTTATCAGCTGGGGCTTTTTTCTTGCCCGATCCCTCCAGTCCCATATCTGCCCTCGGCGCGACATATCATTTTTAAGCGCCCTACCAGGCGGGGCGGACGCTCGCCCTTTCGCGGCTGCCCTGCATGCACTAAAACCATCAAGCCTCCGCGGTCAGGAAACACTTCGTAACCAAACAATTTCAAGAAATTACCCATACGGTCGATACCCTTCACTATAGTTGGCCCTCTTAACAACAACTTAATAACAACCAGATGGAGTACTCTCGTGAAGCGAGTGTTTTCGCTGTCCTGGCGACAGAAGTTCGGATTTCTGATAGCGGCGACGCTGATTGGTCTGGTTCTGGTGGCGCTGGCGGCTCTGCGGGGGCTGGATCAGGTTTCGGAGTCGTATGAGGCCCGGTCAGCGGCGAACCGTTATCAGAGCGATTCACTAAGCCTCTGGGGCGAGTGGCTCAGAGTGGAGACGCTCAGCAATGGTCTGCGCGCAGAACGAGTAAACCAGTACGAGCAGCAGCTCACGGCCCTGAGCGGTCAGGCGGATCAATTGGTGAATCAGGCTGCCATTATTGAAGACCCGGAGATTCAGGCCACGGCTGCCGAGATTCGTGATCAGGTGACAGACTATGTGGCCCTGCGCCACCAGTGGCTGGAGCAGCGCCGGGTTCTGGGACTGGATTCTTCAACCGGAATCCACGCCGAGCTGACCGCCGCCATGGATCAGGGACTTCGTGCGATCAGCATTTCCATTATGAGTGCCGATATTGAGCTGGCGCTTACTTCCTATTCAGACTATCTGGGCACCTTCAATCCTGAATCCGCGGAAAAGACTCAGCAGGCCATTGCCGGCATGCAGAAAATCGTCACGGATATGAGCTGGGAGAACAATGACCTCGGTCGTGCAGTAACCCGGTTTGCCCAGGCATTCGGTGAAGCGGAAGCCCAGATCAACCGTATCCAGCAGACTCAACAGCAGCTGTCCACCCTCGGGTCGGAGCTGGAAACCCTGATCGAACAGCAGAACCAGTCTCTGGAATCCGGTCTGGTAGCCAGTACAACCGCGAGCGCCGAACAGGCACGCACGGCTTCGGTCTGGCTGGTACTGATAGTATCTGCGGTTGTTCTGCTGATTCTGGTCGCTACCCTGACCCAGGCGTCCCGCACGCTGGTGGGCCGGCTCAAGGATGCTGCCACGCTGATGTCCCGGGTCGCGGCCGGTGACCTGACCGAGCGTTTGCGGGTCGGGCACAATCCGAACGATGAATTCAACGCACTGGGACGCGCTTCGAACCAGATGGTGGAAGACGTTTCTGGGGTGATACGTGAGGTGCTTGATGGCAACCGGGACCTGGCACGGTTGCAGAATGAACTCCAGCAGCTGGTCAGTCAGATGAGCGCCAACAGCGAACGGGTAGAAGCCCAGACGGAACAGGCCGCCGCCGCTGTACAGGAAATCTCCCATACCGCTGCCGATATCGCCAAGCTGACCAACACCGTCAACCAGTCCACCCAGGAGGCCAGCGAAGCGGCGATTCATGGCGCCAACGTGGTACGCAGCAATGGTGCAGTGATGCAGGACCTCTCGGGCAAGATCCGCCAGACCCACGAACAGGTGCAGAGGCTGAGCATGACCGGCGAGAAGGTAAACACCATCGTGGTTACCATCAACAGTATCGCCGAGCAGACCAACCTGTTGGCGCTGAACGCTGCCATTGAAGCCGCTCGCGCCGGCGAGGCTGGCCGGGGCTTTTCAGTGGTTGCAGACGAAGTGCGCTCGCTGGCTGAAAAGACCGTTTCCGCCACCGCTGGCATAGCCGATATTGTTGAAGCGCTGAACCGGGAAACCCGTGAGATCGGTGCGCTGATGGAACAGGGCCTGCAACAGGCCAACTCCGGCGAGGAAAGCGCCAGTGAAGCCGTAGCGGTTATTGAGCGGATCACCGAGTCCATTCAGTCACTGGCCGGGGATATGGAACAGGTGGTGTCATCCGTTGAGGGCATTTCAGCCACTACCGAGGAAATCGCCCAGAAGGTGGAGTCTATCC
>CAYMQO010000098.1:0-7199 GCA_964392405.1 uncultured Marinobacter sp. | reverse complement strand
GCCAGAACCGCGACGATTTTCCGTCACTGTCTGGTCCAGGCGATCGCTTTACAGTTATGAAGCAACTAGCGTGCCCGTCCGGTTTCCAACGCACCTCGGACCAGGGCTGTACAGGTTTCGGAGATAATCTCGATGGCAAGCGTTCTGGACAGTGTGAACCAACGGACTCAACTGGTGGGGGAGAACCGCCTGGAACTTTTGCTGTTCCGGCTGCGCGGGCGTCAGGTTTATGGCATCAACGTATTCAAGGTCAAGGAGGTGCTGCAGTGCCCCCGGCTGACCTCCATCCCCAATAGCCGCTCCGTTGTGCGGGGCGTCGCCCATATTCGCGGCGAGACCATTCCCATTATTGACCTGTCGATGGCGATTCGGGGGCCGGGCATTCCTGCAGAAAATCTCGCTTCCAGTTTCGTGATTATTACGGAATACAACCGCCGCACCCAGGGCTTTCTGGTCTCTGGCGTGGACCGCATCGTGAACATGAACTGGGAAGAAATCATGCCGCCGCCCAAAGGCGCGGGCGATGATATCTACCTGACCGCCGTCACCCGTCTCGACGACGAACTGGTCGAGGTGATCGACGTTGAGAAAATTCTGGCGGAAGTCTCCCCGCTGAGAGAAAACGTGACCGAAGCAGTTCTGTCGAAAAATCTGCGCGACCGCAGTGAGTCCCGGCCCGTGCTCATCGTCGACGACTCGTCCGTGGCGCGTCGCCAGATGACCCGCTGCCTGACCGCGATCGGCCTGGCGGTGGAAACCCGGAACGATGGCAAAGAGGCGCTGGATTACCTGAAGAGCCTGGTCGCCGATGGCAGCCGGATAGCCGACCATATTTCTCTGGTGATCTCTGACGTTGAAATGCCGGAAATGGACGGGTACACCCTGGTTTCCCGGATCAAGAATGACCCGGCCCTGAAAGACCTGTACATTATGCTGCACACCTCCCTGAGTGGCGTCTTCAATCGGGCAATGGTCGAGAAAGTCGGCGCTGACGATTTTATGGCGAAGTTCAGTCCGGACGAGTTAGCGGAACGAGTGATGTCTATACTGGATCGCGAGTGAGGTCGGTAGCCGAGACCGCTGTGTCACCAATCTGGTAACTGCAGAGAATGAATGAAAGCTGATATTACGTTACAGGAATACGAGGGCTTCAGAAAATTCCTGCAGGACGCGTCGGGAATCCTGTTGGGGGACAATAAGCAGTACCTCGTCAAGAGCCGCCTGCGACGCCTGCTGGCAGATAACCACATGGACTCGCTGGGGGATTTGCTGGTTCGTCTGCAACGGCCTGGTTCGGCCCAGTTGAAGGAAAGCGTCATCGACGCGATGACCACGAACGAAACCCTGTGGTTTCGGGACAACCATCCGTTTCGTATTCTTGCCGAAATACTGCTGCCGGAGCTGGCAGCCCGCAACAGTCTGCAGCCGCTGCGGATCTGGTCGGCGGCCTGTTCCACGGGGCAGGAGCCATACTCCATCGCCATGACAATTGAGGAGTACCGGCGGTTGCAGCCCGGCCGGCTCAAGCCCGACATAAAAATCGTGGCAACCGATATTTCCCGTTCGGTTCTCGATACGGCCAGGCGGGGCGAATACGAAATGCTGGCCCTGGGCCGGGGCCTGTCCCCGGAGCGTCAACGCCTGTTTTTCAACGCACTCCCTGCGGGTGGATGGAAAATCAAACCCGAACTACAGCGTATGGTGGAGTTCCGGGAGCTGAATCTGCTGGAGCGCTACATGCTCGGCAAATTCGATCTGATCTTCTGCCGTAACGTGCTGATCTACTTCGCTGCTGAGCATAAAAAAGACATCCTCACCCGTATGCACGCCTGCCTGAACCCCGGCGGATATCTGATCCTGGGTGCGTCCGAATCCCTGAATGGCCTTTCCCACCTCTACGAAATGGTTCAGTGTCATCCCGGCATTATCTACCGCCGCAAATAAGCTCTGCACAGGACAGGCTCGTGGTCTGCATTGCCAAAGTCATGGCAACAGGTTTGAATAGTCGGGCGGAGCCAGGAGCCTCCGCTAACATACCTGTCTGTGTTAAAAAGACGCAACGGACAGCGACGAGCAGGAGACTCCATGGCCGGATACATATTACTGACCCTGGCACTCATCCTTGCCGGAGTAACGGCTCTGGGCAAGGTACCGGTACATGACTGGTGGGTGAGGGCCTGTGAATTCCCCCGGGTTCAGATTGCCAGCCTGGCGCTGATCGTCGTTGTCCTCTCGCCCCTGGCCGGGAACTGGTTTATCTGGGTGTTACTGATTTCGGCCCTGGTGCTGGTAATACAGGTGTTTCGGATCCTGCCCTGGACGCGCCTGTGGCCTCATCAGGTTCTGCCCACCGAGCCAGGGCATGAGAACCGGTGTTTCACGCTTATGGTTGCCAACGTGCTCACAACGAACCGCAACAGTGATGACCTGATCCGTCAGGTCCGGGAATACCAGCCGGATATCCTGCTGACCCTGGAGTCAGACCAGTGGTGGGAGGACCGTCTCGACGAAGCCTTCGGCGACTGGTCCTGCATCGTCCGGGTGCCCCTGGACAATCTCTACGGAATGCATCTGTATTCCCGGCTGCCGCTGGAAGACGCCGAAGTAAAATACCTGATTCAGGACGACATCCCGTCCATCCATGGCTGGCTTAAAGTGCACAACAACGAGCGGATACGCTTCCACGCCGTACACCCACGGCCACCAGCTCCCAATGAGAGCGAGGAGTCCCTGTGGCGGGATGCGGAGCTGTTACTGGTAGGGCAGGAAATCGACAAGGCAGGCGTGCCAGCGGTGGTCGCCGGAGACCTTAATGATGTGGCCTGGTCACGGACCACACGTCTGTTCTGCCGGGTCAGCGGCATGCTGGACCCCCGTCGGGGCCGGGGTATGTTCAGCACCTTTCACGCGGAGCACTGGTTTTTGCGCTGGCCGCTGGACCACGTGTTCACCAGTAAGCACTTTACGGTGGGAGAGATCCGGCGGCTGGAATATTTCGGATCCGACCACTTTCCAATCCTGGTGACCCTCTGCTACCGCCCCTCCCGGGCGGAAGAGCACGACACACCGGAAGCGGATCCCGAAGAAGAACAGGAAGCCCGGGAAACCATTCGCGAGGGAAAGGCAAGGGAGCAGGAATCCTGAAGCCAATTAACGGACGGAATTATGGTGCGAAGCTGTTTACCTGCTGACGTTGTGAGCGAGGCATGAGTGCAGACTGGCTGGTAGGGGTCGACCTTGGCGGTACCAAGACCGAGGTGATCCTGATGGATTCGGACAGCGTTGAGCATTTTCGCAAGCGCGTACCCACACCGAAGGGCGACTACCGTGGCACGCTAGCGGCGATCGCCGGGCTGGTGCAGGAAGCAGAGGTCCGGGCCGGATCTAAAGGCCTGCCGGTGGGCGTTGGTATTCCGGGTTCAGTTTCACGCCTGACCGGCCGGGTAAAGAACGGCAACTCCACCTGGCTGAACGGCCAACCGCTGGCGGAAGATCTGGCGCAGTTACTAGACCGGCAGGTGACCCTTACCAATGACGCCAATTGCCTGGCCCTGTCCGAGGCGACGGATGGCGCTGGTGCCGGCTACGACGTGGTGTTTGCCGCGATACTGGGAACCGGCTGTGGTGCCGGGATCTGTATCAGCGGACAGCCGCTGATGGGGCCCAATGGTGTAGCAGGGGAGTGGGGTCATAACCCCTTGCCCTGGTCCGTTCAGGAAGAGCTGGACCAACGTCCCTGTTTCTGTGGCAGGCGGGGGTGTAACGAGACCTTCCTGTCCGGACCCGGCATGGCCGTGACCCATCAGCAACGGTGGCAGGAAGCCCGCACCAGTCAGGAAATCGTCGCGGCGGCATCAGTGGACCCCCGTGCTGCCGAGACACTGGAGCTGTATCTGGACCATCTGGCCCGGGGCCTGGCATCCGTGATCAACGTGCTGGACCCGGACGTTATTGTGCTGGGGGGCGGTCTCTCCAACATCGAGGCGATCTATCAGTCGCTGCCGGAACGCCTGCCCGCCTGGGTTTTCGGTGGCGAATGCGACACGCCTGTCGTGCAGGCAATGCACGGGGATTCCAGTGGTGTCCGCGGCGCTGCCTGGCTGGCCGGAACGGACACCTGAACGGAATCAGATCAGGCCGGCGCTCTGCAGGATAAACACGCCGAAGGTGACCGTGATACTGGCCATTAACGTGGTGATGGCAATGATATTGGCGGCCAGCCGTGCGTTACCGCCCAATGCCTTCACCATCACAAAGCTGGCGGCCGCGGTGGGGCTGGCGAAATAAAGGAACATCAACCCCAGCTCCGGCCCTCTGAAGCCGGCCGCCCAGGCCGCGAGCGTACACAGGGCCGGTAACGTGACCATCTTGAACGCGCTTGCGCCCATAGCCGGCCCGCGTTCTTTACGGATCGCGCTCAGGGAGACGGTGGCGCCGATACACAGTAGCGCCAGGGGCAGGGTAAGGGAGGCGAAGTAATCACCGCTGGTCATGATCCATTCCGGCAATGAAATCTCGGCCCAGGCAACCGGAATGGCAATCAGCACCGAAAGAATCAGAGGATTGCGTGCAATATCCAGAAGAATCTGCCGCCAGCTCAGCTTGTGTTCCGTTTGATAGGCCAACAGAACCACCACCGACAGGATGTTGTAGCAGATAATCACCAGCCCCAGCAGAATGCCACCGGCGGACAGCCCGTAATCGCCGTAAAGATTGGCCGCCAGTGCCAGCCCAACGATACCGCAGTTGCCCCGAAACGCCCCCTGGACATAAACACCACGGTCCACCCGGGGCACTCGCCAGATTGCCCAGGCCCAGGTCAGCGCAAAACTGCCCAGGGTAGCCAGGGCAAAGAAAGCCAGCATCCCGGGATTGAACGCCGTCTCCAGATCCGCCCGCAGGATGCTCAGAAAAATTAGCGTGGGCAGCGTCGCCTTGAAGACCAGCGCCGATGCCGTGTTCACAAAGGCGGCGTCAATCCAGCGGAGTTTGCGTAACCCCAGACCAATAAACACCATCACAAACACCGGCAAGGTGGTGGCCAGGGTATGAAAAAAGACCTGAATCAGAGTGGTCAAACGGAACTTCCTTAACTTCTCACCGAAACAGAGGACGTGTTCATTGAACGGTCCCTATTCAGTTCAGTATGTTAGCGACAATCGTTGAATGCTATCACGCTTTGGTTCATCGTATTCACGTAAGCTGTATTAGCACAGAAAGGGTATTCGCGAGGGCTCAGGACGTATGGTGCACACCAAGATCAATCAGACGGGTTATGACGACGCTCTGTTCCGCGAGGCAGAGGGGCTGGAGTTGCTGCGGGATGCGCTGGAGACCGGCGGTGTCACCGACGTGAAGGTGCCCCGGGTGGTATCCGTTACCGAAAAGCAGCTCGAGATGACGGCCATTACGCCGCAACGACAGTCAGAAGCCCTGCTGGTTACCCTGGGCAGGGGGCTGGCTACGATTCACAACCTCCCTCAGTCCCGCTATGGCCTCGACCGGGACAACTATATCGGCTTAAACCCGCAGAAAAACATCGAATCCGATAACTGGGGAGAATTTTTTGCCGACTACCGGCTGGGCTACCAGATCAGCCTGATCAGTGATGCCGGCCTGCGCCAGCGGTTCGAGGGAGTGCTCAATACAAAGCGCACCGCGCTGATCGACTGGCTGAATGAGCATTGCGCCGGGGTGAGCCTGCTGCATGGGGATTTATGGTCGGGGAACGTGATGTTCGATGGCGATAACCCATGGCTGATTGACCCGGCGGTCTACTACGGCGACAGCGAAGCCGATCTTGCCATGACCGAGATGTTCGGCGGCCTTGCGCCGGCGTTCTACGAAGCCTATAACGAAATCCGGCCTTTCACCGCGGAATATCCCCGCAAGCGGGAAATCTATAACCTGTACCACTTCCTGAATCACTACAACCTGTTTGGCGACTCCTATCTGGGCCCCTGTGAGAATGCTTTCGCGTCGCTAGAGCGGCTATAGTGCTGTGGAAGATCTGCCGTTGTTTGCACCGCATGGAAGAAGTTTAAAATCGTTGAAAAGGATATTCGAGTGACTTTATCAGTGAACCAGCTCTGTCAGCGCCTGATAACCGAGCAGGGCTGGCTGCTGCTTACGGACTGCGACCAGGAGCCATCCTTGCCGGAGGAGGAACATTTCTGGCAGCGCATCAGGAACAGCAACGACCCGGTCGAGCAGGAGCAGCTTTATTTTGAGCTCCAGGATGAAACGGCGAAGCTTGTGAATGCTTTACCGCTGATCGGGGGTCCATTTCCTGAAATGAAGGCCTTGACGGAGATTGACGGAATCTCCCTCGTCGTGGTCATCAGTTCACCAGCACTACGGCAGCTCAAACCCTATTGTTCCCGGGTGTTGGTGAAGCGCCAGCCTCTGGCTATCAGAGTCGCGGTAATTATCGAGGAACACCTGCCTGCAGGCCTGACCCGCGACGTCCTTTCCGGCATAGGTGCCCAGGCCCGGGAAGAGTTTCTGGGGGAGCTGGAAGAGGATGTGCCTGCCGATGAAAGCCGCAGTGAACGAAAAGCAAGGAAGAAGAGGGAACAGACTCTGAAACGGCTCCCGCTGATTTTCGAGCTTATCGTCGTGGGGCAACGTATTCAGACTGACAACCGTCGCAGGGCGTTGTGCAAGCTCCGTCAGCGCCGTACCCGTGGGCCCTTTGTAGGGGTTCATGGCTATTTGCTGGACTCCGCCTCCGGGGCAGTCTGGTCCACAAATCGATTGACCGGCTGGCACAGCCGTAGTTACTACAGGTATGCGCTCAAGCATGGTACGGAATCGGTTTCGGAAATTCGGGAAAAGATTCTCAATAGTCGACCAGGCATACTTTTTGTTCTCGCCAGCATCGCAACCGCCTTGCTCACCAACTTCGGTTTCAAGCTACTCGTAAACGGGCAAGGAGACCTGTCAGCCAAGTTATGGTTCCTGGGAGATATTATCGTTCCCGTCGTGGTGATTACCATCGCCTGCAACATGATGAGGCTGAATCTCCACGTGGCTACCCAGGCCAGACGTTTCCTGATCGGGTACCTGGCTGTTTACTCAACACTGTTTCTGGGCCTGGCCTGGGTGCCCACCTTTCAGCACTGCATTTATCTGGTCACTGTAGGTTTTGTTGTCACCATAACCACGATGATGGGTGCTTATATAAAAGAGCTGGAGTA
>CAYMQO010000097.1:0-7344 GCA_964392405.1 uncultured Marinobacter sp. | reverse complement strand
TGCCATCAGGTGCCTGGCTGTGCCAGACGCGGAATCATTCCCACTCAATCGTAGCCGGCGGCTTGCTCGAAATATCGTAAGTCACCCGGGATACGCCAGTGATCTCATTAATAATCCGGTTGGAGACCGTCTCCAGCAGCTCGTACGGCAGGCGGGCCCAGCGGGCGGTCATGAAGTCGACGGTTTCGACCGCTCGGATGGCGATGACGTATTCGTAGCGGCGGGCGTCACCCACGACGCCGACGGATTTCACCGGCAGGAACACGGCAAATGCCTGACTGGTTTTGTGATACAGGTCAGCGCGGTGCAGCTCTTCCAGGAAGATGGCGTCGGCACGGCGGAGAATTTCCGCGTATTCCTTCTTCACCTCGCCCAGGATGCGCACGCCCAGGCCCGGCCCCGGGAACGGGTGGCGGTAGACCATGTCATAGGGCAGCCCCAGTTCCAGGCCGATGTGCCGCACTTCATCCTTGAACAGCTCCCGCAGGGGTTCGACCAGTTTCAGCTTCATCGTCTCTGGCAGGCCGCCCACGTTGTGATGGGATTTGATCACATGGGCCTTGCCGGTCTTGGCCGCAGCGGATTCGATCACGTCCGGGTAGATGGTGCCCTGGGCCAGCCAGTTCACATCGGTAATTTCTGCGGCATGCTGATCGAAGACTTCAATAAAGGTATTGCCGATAATCTTCCGTTTCTGTTCAGGGTCCTGAACCCCTTTCAGACGACCGAGAAACAGATCTTCCGCATCGGCCCGAATCACTTTTACGCCCATATTGCGGGCGAACATGTCCATAACCTGGTCGCCTTCGTTGAGGCGCAGCAGGCCATTGTCCACGAATACGCAAGTCAACTGGTCACCGATGGCCCGGTGCAGCAGTGCGGCGGTGACGGAGGAATCGACGCCACCGGACAGGCCCAGCAAAACCTTCTCGCTGCCCACCTGCTCGCGAATCTGGCGCACCGCGTCATCAACAATCCGCGCCGGCGTCCACAGCGCTTCGCAGTGGCAGATCTGCTTCACGAAATTCTCAAGAATCCGCTGGCCCTGCAAGGTATGGGTCACTTCCGGGTGGAACTGCACACCGTAGAGTCCGCGACGGGTGTCCTGCATGGCCGCGATTGGCGCGCTTTCGGTGGACGCCAGCAACTCAAACCCTTCCGGCAGGGCAACCACCTTGTCACCGTGGCTCATCCACACATCCAGCAGTGACTCGCCCTGGGTGGTCAGGTGGTCCTTGATGTCACGCAGTAGCGGTCCTTCAGCCCTCACCTTGACCTGGGCGTAGCCAAACTCCCGCTTCTCGGAGTTAGCCACCCGACCGCCAAGCTGCTCCGCCATGGTCTGCATGCCATAACAAATGCCCAGAACCGGAATGCCACGATCAAACAGGCCATCCGGCGCCCGTGGGCCGCCCAGCTGGGTAACGGATTCAGGACCACCGGCGAGGATGATACCGCGAGGACGAAACGCCTCAATCTCGTCTGCTGTCAGATCAAAGGGCTTGATCTCACAGTAAACCCCGAGTTCCCGAACCCGCCGGGCAATCAGCTGCGTGTACTGGGAACCGAAATCGAGAATCAGGATGCGATGGTCGTGGATGTTCTGGGACATGGATTCCTCAATCAAAATAAGAAACGGCCCGAGGTTGTCGGGCCGTTTAACTGGCAGAATCAGCCAATGCGATAGTTCGGGGCTTCCTTGGTGATGGTCACATCATGAACATGACTTTCACGCATGCCAGCGTTGGTAATTCGGACAAATTGCGGCAGGGTTCGCATCACTTCCACGTCCGAGCTGCCGGTGTAGCCCATGGAGGCGCGAAGCCCTCCCATCAGCTGGTGGACAATATTCCGCATCGGGCCCTTGCAGGCAACCCGGCCCTCAATACCTTCCGGCACGAGCTTCTCAACGCCTTCACTGGCGTCCTGGAAATACCGGTCGCTGGACCCCTGCCCCATGGCCCCAAGCGAACCCATGCCTCGATACGCCTTGTAGCTGCGGCCCTGGAAAAGCTCCACCTCACCGGGGGATTCATCCGTGCCGGCCAGCAGGCTGCCGACCATCACACTGTGAGCACCGGCAGCGATGGCCTTGGCGATATCACCGGAGAAGCGGATACCACCGTCCGCAATCAACGGTACGCCCCGGTCCTTAAGCGCCGCGGCCACATTCGAGATAGCCGTAATCTGCGGCACACCGACACCGGCCACAATCCGCGTGGTACAGATTGAACCCGGACCGATGCCCACCTTGACGGCATCCGCGCCCGCATCAGCAAGGGCAATCGCAGCCTCCGCAGTGGCGATATTGCCGCCGATAACTTCCACCTGCGGGAAGCGTTCCTTGATCCACTTCACCCGGTTGATAACACCAGCCGAATGCCCGTGGGCGGTATCCACCACGATAACATCCACGCCGGCCTCGACCAGCGCCTCAATACGCTCTTCGGTATCACCGCCGGTGCCGACCGCTGCGCCTACCCGCAGGCGACCCTGGTCGTCCTTGCAGGCCAGCGGGTACGCCTTGGCCTTCTGAATGTCTTTAACGGTTACCAGACCACGCAGTTCGAAGTTTTCGTTAACCACCAACACCTTCTCGATCCGGTGGCGATGCAGCAATTCCTTGATCTCACTCAGGGCTGCGCCCTCACGGACCGTGACCAACTTGTCCTTGGGGGTCATGATATCGGCGACCCTGGTTTCCATTCGGCTCTCAAAGCGAATATCGCGACCAGTCACAATGCCGACCAGGTCCTTACCATCAACCACCGGCAGACCGGATATGTTGTTCGCCATGGTGATGTCAACCAACTCACGTACGGTCGTCGATGGCGAAACCGTGATGGGGTCCTTGACGACACCGCTCTCAAACTTTTTGACCTTGCGGACCGCCAGCGCCTGCTGCTCGACACTCATGCTCTTGTGTACAATACCGATGCCGCCTTCCTGAGCCATACAGATGGCCAGTTCGGATTCGGTTACGGTGTCCATGGCGGCGGAAACCAGAGGAATGTTGAGGGTGATACCCTTGGTCAGCCGGGTATGCAGATCGACGTGCCTTGGCAGCACTTCGGAATATCCCGGAACCAGGAGAATATCGTCAAACGTGAGGGCTTCTTCGGCTATACGCAACATTGGGACCCGCCTTTGAGGAGAACATGTATAGGCCCGGCACCGCCATCTGCAGGGTGCTGTTTCAGCCCATAACGGAACCGGTCACCTTAATCGGACTATTATAAATGCCGGAAGGCCGTCAGTAAACCACAACAAATAAGCCAAAGCGCCGCATCTTGCTGAAATTGCGTTGGTTTTACAGCCAGTTATTAGCGGAAATCCCGTATGTAGAGCGGCCCAGTTCTGGTAACATGTTGATTTTTACCGGAGGCCAAGATGCACCCTGACAACCTGCCCCCCGTTCGCCCCCGGGCATTGACGGTCTCTGAGCTGAACCGTCAGGCCCGGCATCTGCTGGAAAGCAGCTTCATGCAGGCGTGGGTCGAAGGCGAAATGACCGGGTTGTCCCGCCCTTCCTCCGGACACTGGTATTTTTCTCTCAAGGATCAGCGCGCCCAGGTGCGCTGCGCCATGTTCCGCGGGTTTAACCAGCGCCTCAGGCAATTACCAAAAGAAGGCGATCTGGTGCGCGTGCGGGGCAAGGTCAGCCTTTACGAAGCCCGGGGCGACTATCAGCTGATCGTGGAACACCTCGAGCCTGCCGGCCTCGGTGCCCTGCAACAGGCCTTCGAAGCGCTCAAGGCCCGGCTTTATGCTGAAGGACTGTTTGCGGCGGAACGCAAAAAGCCTGTGCCAGAGATGCCTCGCCACATCGGCGTAGTCACCTCACCCACGGGGGCGGCCATTCACGATATCCTCACCGTTCTCAAACGCCGCTGCCCCGGCATCCCCGTTACGCTCTACCCGACTGCCGTACAGGGACAGGCGGCCACCGCTGGAGTCGTGGCCGCGATCCGGCGAGCGGTTCAGCACAACAAGGCTGACGTGCTGATTATTGGCCGTGGCGGAGGTTCGCTGGAGGACCTGTGGTGCTTTAACGAAGAAGCGGTCGCCAAAGCCATTGCAGAATGCCCGATTCCCACGGTCAGCGCCGTAGGGCACGAAGTGGACGTGACCATCGCAGACTTTGTAGCCGACCTGCGGGCACCAACGCCTTCTGCGGCAGCGGAAAAGGTGTCGCCGGATCAGGCTACCTGGTTCGGCCGGCTGGAAGAAGTCCGGCTGCGCCTGGGTCAGGGGATGAACCGTCAATTGCGCCTGCGGCAGGTGGAACTGGGCCAGATCACCTCGAGGCTGCGCAATCCCCGTCGTCAACTGCAGGAGAAATCCCAGCGCCTGGACGAAATGGAGTTGCGCTTCCAACAGGCCATCAGTCGGCGACTTGCAACGGATCGCCTGAGAACGGAACACCTGACCCAGCGACTACAGGCCCATCCGCCAACGCGCCGACTGCAGCAACAACAGTTGCACCTTGCCCGGCTTCATGGACAGCTACAGTCCGCTCTGACCCGCCAACTGGACACCCACAACCGCCGGTTCGAATCTGCCGCCCGCACCCTGCACGCCGTCAGCCCGTTGGCCACCCTTGGCCGCGGATACGCCATTGTATCATCGGCAGACCAGACCGTGGTACGTGACTCCGCCAGCCTCGCACCGGGACAACAGATCACCGCCCGCCTCGCCCGGGGCAGCGTGGACGCCACCGTAACCGCGACCCGGCCGGACGGGGGATCAGCAGTCCCTGATTAGCCTTTTGTCTACTTTCGCTGCGCCTCAGATGGCCTAGAGTCAGGGTCTCAACCATCATAATGACAATAAACCGGCGCCAGCCAGAGAGGTGGACCCATGGACTACCCATCGGAATTTCGTCGTTCCCTCGACCAGCCAGAACGCTTCTGGCGCGGAAAAGCCAATGCCATAGGCTGGATCCGACCTCCGGAAGTAATCTGGAAAGCCACCGAGAATGGCCATGGGCAATGGTTCCCGGACGGACTGCTCAACTCCAGTGATATCGCCCTTGATGCCAACATCCGCGCGGGCCGGGGTGATCAGCCAGCACTGATTTATGATTCGCCCGTCACCAATACTCAGCAGACCTACACGTATCATGAGCTGACGGATCAGGTCGCCCGGTTCGCGGGGGTGCTGAAAGCCCAGGGTGTCAGCCATGGAGACCGGGTCGTCATCTATATGCCCATGGTGCCCCAGGCTGCCATTGCCATGCTGGCCTGTGCCCGCCTTGGCGCTATCCATTCCGTGGTATTCGGAGGCTTCGCGGCCCACGAGCTGGCCGTAAGGATCAGTGATGCCCGGCCGAAAGTGATTGTCACCGCATCCTGCGGCATCGAGGTGGACCGGGTTATTTCCTACAAGCCCATGGTGGACCGCGCCATTGAGCAGGCCGACCATAAACCGGACTGCTGTATCGTTTTCCAGCGTCCGCAGGTAACGGCAGAGCTGCAACCAGGCCGTGACCTGGACTGGGAACAGGAAATGGCAGCCGCAAGCCCGGCCGACCCTGTGCCGGTCGCGGCAACCGATCCGCTCTATATCCTCTACACCTCAGGCACCACCGGCAAACCCAAGGGCGTGGTTCGGGATAATGGCGGCCATGCGGTGGCGCTGCGTTACAGCATGGAGCTGGTCTACGGGGCCGGCCCCGGTGATGTCTTCTGGGCCGCGTCGGACGTAGGCTGGGTGGTCGGCCACAGTTACATTATTTACGGGCCGCTGTTTATGGGCTGTACTACCGTATTGTACGAGGGCAAGCCGGTCCGCACGCCGGACGCGGGCGCGTTCTGGCGGGTATGTGCCGATCACAAGGTGAACTATCTGTTTACCGCACCCACTGCATTCAGGGCCGTTCGCAAGGAAGACCCGCAGGCCGACCTGATGAAACAGTACGACGTCAGTTCCCTTAAACGACTGTTCCTGGCGGGCGAGCGACTGGACCCATCCACCTACGAGTGGCTGCAGGAGCACACCGGCCTGCCGGTACTGGATCACTGGTGGCAGACCGAAACCGGCTGGGCCATTGTCTGTAACCCTGTGGGTATAGAAACAATGCGCACCAAACCGGGATCATCGACCGTACCTTCACCGGGCTATGACGTACAGATTGTAAGCCCCGATGGCCGACCGGTAGCCCCGGGCGAGCAGGGTCAGGTAGCCGTAAAACTGCCCCTGCCACCGGGCTGCCTGACCACCGTCTGGGGGGACGATGAGCGCTTCCGCCGAACCTATCTCGGGCCGATACCAGGCTTCTATAGTTCCGGTGATGGCGGTTACATTGATGAAGACGGCTACGTGTTCATCATGGGTCGTACCGATGACGTTATTAACGTGGCGGGGCACCGGCTTTCCACGGGTGAGATGGAGGAAGTGGTGGCGTCTCATCCGGCGGTGGCCGAGTGCTGCGTGGTTGGCGCCAGTGATGAGTTAAAGGGCCAGGTTCCTATCGGCCTGGTGCTGCTGAAGGACGGCGCTACCATTGACCCGGATGAGTTGGAAGAAGAACTGATTGAGATGGTACGGGAACGCATTGGTGCAGTTGCCTATTTCCGCCGCGCCATTGTTGTAGACCGCCTTCCCAAGACTCGATCCGGCAAAATCCTGCGGCGGATTATCCGGCAGATCGCGGACGGAGAGGCCTGGAGCCCCCCTTCAACCATTGATGATCCCGCCATACTTGACGAGATCAGTGAACGTTTAAAACGGTGACCGGAACGGCCGGAGTCAGGACAATGAAAGCATGCTGATTTTGTTGGAAAAAAGTGGGTATCGAGGGATCTAAAAAATCTTTGACGCCCCCTGAACTCGGTCTATACTGAAAATTGCTGTGGACAGACAGCGGTATTAAGTGAAAGTGTTACAACGCTCTGCCTTCCAGACGTTCGGTTACCCTTCTCTAAGTACAACTGCCCTATCCCAGCACAGCTGTGTCGGTTATTTGTAGTCTGGCCGTCATATTCATGCAGTTGGCTATAAAGAACGGCACCTATGAAAGTCCCGTGAGGGCACAACGTTAGGAAACACAGGAAAGATCAATGTCTGATACAAAAACCGGCCACGTAAAGTGGTTCAATGAGTCCAAGGGTTTCGGTTTTATCGCCCAGGATGGTGGCAGTGACGTGTTCGTTCACTATAGCGCAATCAATGCAAGCGGGTTCCGTACCCTGGCCGAAGGCCAGCAGGTCCAGTTCACCGTTACCCAGGGCCCGAAAGGTCCCCAGGCGGAAAACGTAACCCCGGTGTGAGGTTATGATTTCCGTCCATTGCCCCTCACGGGCTTTGGATAACAGAAAAGCCGGCGTTTGCCGGCTTTTCTGT
>CAYMQO010000096.1:0-7354 GCA_964392405.1 uncultured Marinobacter sp. | reverse complement strand
GTTTTGTTGTCACCATAACCACGATGATGGGTGCTTATATAAAAGAGCTGGAGTAGGGAGCGTCCGGGTTGTCAAAGCCCGGCCCGGCAAGAAGCCTGCCAAGGCGATGCCATATTCCCGCGATCAGCCGAAGAACAAGTCTGCCAACCCCGCAAGCGAATACGCCCTTTTTCCGAACAAACCAGGCGAGCCCAGACTGTTCTGCTACATTAGTAGCCATCCGGCTGTTTGTTTACCCGAGTCGTCTGCAGCTTATTTGCGGAAGGGAGCAATGCCCAGGTGACACTGACGCATCGGACTCCGGTCCTTAAACTGGCGCCTTCAATCCTCACACTTTTTGCTCTGTTGGGCAGCAGCGGGTCCGTACCTGCGCAGGGCGCGGCTGACGCGGGCAATAATACCCACGATGCCATGGACATGGTCGAGCGGGGAGAATACGTCGCCCGGGCCGCGGGGTGTATGTCCTGCCATTAGGAGGACCTGTCAGGCGGTTACAAGGTCGTGACCCCCATGGGGACGATCGTCGCCAGCAACATCAGCCCATCCGAAAGCCATGGTATCGGCGGCTACAGCCGGGATGACCTGGAAGCCGTCCTGCGCCGCGGCGTCGCCCCGGACCGGCGGCTGTATCCCGCCATGCCCTACGCATCCTATCGCGGTATCACTGATGACGATATCGATGCCCTCTATGCCTGGCTGATGGACCAGAAGCCGGTGCACGAAGCCCCCGCTGAAGAGACGGACCTGCCGTTTCCGTTCAGTATCCGCACCGGCGTGATCGCCTGGAACTGGCTATTTCTCGACGACCGGGACCTGCCACAGTTTGATGATCCGGTGCTCAAACGCGGCGCCTACCTGGTCAATCACCTGGGCCATTGCGGTGAGTGCCACACCCCGCGGAACGAATTCTACGGGACTCGCGAGGATCTTTATCTTGCCGGCGAAGAGATGGACGGCTGGTTGTCCCCGAACCTGACCCCGGATGCCGTCACCGGGCTCGGTGGCTGGACCGACCAGGATCTCATCGAGTATCTGCGTACAGGCTATGCCGGCCAGGTCGCCCAGGCGGGTGGGCCGATGGCGGATGTGGTTCGCCACAGCACCAGCCATCTTGACCAGGAAGACCTTGAAGCCATCGTTGCGTACCTCCGCGAGGTGCCGCCGGTTTCGCGAGGTCCGCAGGATGTCCCTGTGCTTCCGCCAGAGGCCGAACGGCCTCAACCCCGGCATCACTACAGTCAGATACGCGAGGAAATGGCGGAAGCATTGGCTCGTAACAATCTGAGTGACGAGGAAAACCTGTATCTGGTCCATTGCGCGGCTTGCCATGGAGTCAATGGGGAAGGGCAGCCACAGGCGTACTATCCGTCATTGATCCGGAACGCGGCACTGCGGCGGGCGGATACGTCGAACCTGCTGCAGGTGATGCTGCATGGCGCCCCTGCCGGCAAGATTTATCGCGCTCCTGCCATGCCAGGATTTGCGGATGAACTGAGCGCCGGGCAGATTGCCCAACTGGTCAACTATATCCGTACGACCTTTGGTGACCGGGATGACAGCACAGTAACCGCAGCCGACATAAGGCGTGTGCTTGAGTCTGAACCGGAGATGCCGAAGCCACTGCGTATACTCCAGACGGCAGCCTGGGTCGGCGTGGGTCTGGCCATCGTGGTTGCATTGCTGATCCTGTGGTGGGTCACGGGCCGGCGCAGGCATAAACGGCAGGAGGGCTGACATCATGGACAGAAAACCATTCAACCCGACCCGCCGGCAATTGTTGACGATGATCGGGAAAGTCGCTGGAACCGCAGCCATGTACCAGGCCATGACCAGCCTCGGTTTCGCGCAGGATTCCGGCTATAAAGAGCAGGTGACGCTGCGAGGCCCGCGCCGGGGACGCCGCGTTCTGATCCTGGGGGCCGGCATCGCGGGCATGACCGCCGCCTATGAAATGCGGCGGGCCGGCTATGAGGTCCGGATACTCGAGTATCAGAATCGCCACGGCGGGCGGTGCCTGACCCTGCGCGGTGGTGACCGGTTTACCGAAATGGGCGGGCATCAGATTACCTGCGACTTCGAGAGTGAGGGCTACCTGAATGCAGGCCCCTGGCGGATACCGGCGCACCATCGGGGTGTGCTCGATTATTGCCGCAAACTGGGCGTACCCCTGCATCCGTTCATCAACCGGAATGAACATGCTTATCTGCATTCGTCAGAGGCCTTCGGCGGCAAGCCGCAGCGGGTCGGTGAGGTTGATACCGATGTGCGGGGTCATGTTTCAGAACTGCTGGCCAAAATCCTGGACCAGGGCGGCCTTGACGATCAGGTCAGTGCCGAGGACCGTGAGAAGCTGCTTGAAGGGCTGCGGGAGTGGGGCGTTCTGGACCACAATCTTCGCTATCGCACCAGCAAGGATCTTGGCAATGTCCGCGGCTGGGAAGTCCGGCCCGGCGGCGGCCTGATGCCCGAGCAGAAGGCTTCGGAACCGCTGCCTCTGTCACCCCTGCTGCAATCCGGATTATGGGATCAGCTGATCAACTTCAATGACTACACCTACGCGCCGTCGATGTTTGAACCGGTGGGTGGCATGGATGCGATCACGGATGCCTTCGCCAGGGAAGTGTCGGATATCATCCAGTTCAACGCCCGGGTGACTCGGATAGCACAAAGCGATACCGGAGTTACCGTAACCTACGAGGATCGTCATCGCGGCGGTGAGGTACGTACGGAGAGCGCTGACTGGTGCATCTGCACGATTCCCCTGTCGGTGCTCGCCCAGCTGGACGTTGATTGCTCGGATGCCACGAAGAGGGCCATTGCATCGGTTCCCTACGCATCCGCGTTCAAGGTGGCGCTGGAGTTCAAGCGGCGTTTCTGGGAACAGGATGACGGCATTCTGGGCGGGATCAGCTACACGGACCTGCCCCTGGTACAGATCGCCTATCCAAACTACGGCTTTATGACTGACGGCCCGGCGGTTCTGCAGGCGGCCTATGACACCTCGACGGCAGGCCGGAACTTCACCTACTCCTGGTCCACCCTGACCCCGCAGGAACGTATTTCCGCGGCCCGGACCATGGGCCGGCAGATCCATCCGCAATACGACACTGAGTACATGAATGGCACTTCCTGGGTGTGGCACCGGGTGGACTGGTCGCTGGGGTGCTACGGCCAGTGGACCGACGAACTCCGCGACGTGCATTACAAGACGTTGTGTGAAATCGACAATCGGCTGGTGCTCGCCGGGGAGCATTGTTCCCACATACCTGCCTGGCTGGAAGGCGGTGTCCTGTCTGCGCTGGATGCCATTGAGCGACTGGATCAAAAGGAGAACGCGTGATGCGCCGGGCCGCTCTTGACCTGACACTCTACCGGGCACTTCACCAGGCTGCCTGTCTGACACTCTGCCTCACCATAGCGGGAACCCTGCTTCCCTACGCCGCCACCGCCCAGAAGACGCCATCGACAGCACAACCGAGTGATTCCGGGGATGACAGCAACGGTGACGCCCGTCCGTCCCGGTTCTCAGACGACCCTGACCAGCTCACGCAAACCGGGGGTAAAGCGCTTTATCAGACCACCTGCCAGGTCTGTCACATGGAAGACGGCTCAGGGGCCGCGGGCGCGGGGGCCTATCCACCACTCCGGGACAATCCCAAGCTGATCTCCCGGCATTTTCTGGCGGGGGTAATCCTCACCGGTTATCACGGAATGCCGAGATTTGATCAGATGATGTCAGATGAACAGGTTGCGGCCGTGACCAATTACATCCGCAGCCATTTTGGCAACGAGTATTCCGATGAGATAACGACTGAAGAGGTGGCCCGCCTGCGACCACCGGAGCCGAAGGAGGATTTGTAATTCCCCAGCGATCAATCGCCCTGAACAGGGCTCCGCGGGGTTGAACCAGAAAGTCCAGCCAATCCTGACAGGCCTCGACCGGACAACACTGCCTCAGAAGCGGGCACCTTGTACAGACACCCTTCGGCCTGACGGTCTCCCTTACGTCTCCGCAGGTACAGGGACATACCGACACCAGGGACCAGCGTGATGTCTTCAATGGTCAATCGACAGAGCCCGTTACTGCGAAGCAGCGCCATCTGCAACAGGCCCTGGCAGTGAAGTGTTAAGAACAGACCCAGTCCACCCGGGAGATCACCCGTCTGTTCACGGAGGTGACCGAAATTCGAAAGCAGGCGGACCAGTTGACCCAGCAACGGGACGAGCAGGAGCGTGAAAATCCTCGTCTGGCCGACAAAACTGTGCGATTGGAACAGCAAGCCGTGGTGTTGCGCCGGCGAAAAGCTGCCTTTGAAAAGCAATAGCGTGTGAACGATAAACTGAACGGGAAGGTGCAGCAACTTGAAACCGAGCTGAGCGTAAAGACGGACCTGTTGATGCGTTTGAGCACGAGCAATCCACCGGACGAGGTGAGCACAGCAGGCCCGTAAGCAAAGAGTCCTCAGTCTTGAGACCGGTTACCAAAAAAACCAACTCATTGATAACCCTTGTGACTTACTAAATTGGGCCATCCAGATAGAACACCGGGCGGTCATTTGGTGTAACGCCCACCATAGCGCCGTCGAACGCAATCGGATGCGGAAGCAGTCGTTTTATCTGCTGGCAGCGGTAATAGCGGAGGTTGAAAACGCTTTGCAGTCGGTTGATGCGCGCTGCCGGAAGGGGCGATTCGGCAAAGGCGATTTCCAGTGCCTGGTCTTTACCGTCCAGTCGAAACGGCACCCAAATGTCCGATAGCGCGACGCCCACCGGAGACCGTTGATCGGCAGTCATCTGGCCGTCTTCGTTTCGATAGTCGTCCAGCCGTACATCTGTGGAAGTAGAATAAAGCTGGCAACAAATCTGGGAGAGGGTAGCCCACACGGTGTTTTCCAGCCGGGAGAGGGCTGGCGGCACCAGGTCCACCCCGTCAGCATGAAGCCGCTCCCGGAGAGCTTATTCGACATACTGGCGGGCCAACCGTTCGAGACTTTCCTCTGCTGATTCTCAGGGGCGACGCATCACCAGGTCGACCGGCGCAGCTGACCGATATCGGGTACTCAGATAATCGACTGGCACCTCTTCGATTTCGCCCAGGTCCTGTAGATCCTCGTAGGCTATGCCCACGCCTTCCTCAGCGGCGACCCGAAGCAGCCGGACCCCTTCGCCATCGTTCTCACGATTGTCATCGTAGACCATCATGACGCCGAGCAGGTAGGTCGCAATGGGCTCTCCAGCGTCGGACGCTGACTTAAAGAGAGCTTTACGCTGCTGGCGGCTTTCCTGTTCCGCACCTTTTTGACCGAAGTGACCGATTTGAAGCCCCATCAGCACCTCACCGACCGGTTTGCCGTCCTCTGCCTCAGACCTGAAGTGCTGCAGCACTTCCCCAGACAGTGGCTTCACACCTCCAATCAGCGAGCCTTGTTGCGCAAACCAATACGCATCGGTCGCCAGCTGACTGTGTCTTTGACGGCCCTCTTCAAACAACTCCATCGCCCTATCCGGGTCACCATTCTCCAGGATGGCCCGCCCAAAGTAGTAGTAGAGGTCGCCGTCGGCCGGATCTTGTTCCAGCCAGGTTTTGCAGGCCTGCATGACTTCCAGCTGACTGACATCGTCGATCCCTGGCAGGGCACGGCAGGTACTCTTGAGCTCTTTGCCAATGTCGGTTGCAGACGCCGAGTGGCAAGCTGCAGTGATCAGCCCTGCGAGAACTACCGAAAAGGCTTTTATCATTGTGCGCCCAACCCTGGGGTGTAATCCCATCGATTCCAGTTGTTTTTCCAAAGGTTGCATTCTTTGATAATGACGGCGAACCCATCCTGACTGTTTCGCAGGGTTTCTCTCACGTTTTCGAGCAATGTCAGCGCCTCAGCGATCTGCTCGTCAATCTGATTCCCGGTTCTCTCAATCATAATCTTGCTGGCCCTAAACCGGTCCCGGGCTCGTGACGCTCGGCTTATGGCGCGGGAGGTATACTGCAATAGGTCGAAGTCAGTTCCCTTGGCCTCTTGTTCTGCCTGTTCTCGCCGGAACGCGGCCAGATCGACCTCAGCGGTTTCGATGTAGTTGATCACCCGGGCGCGAACCTGAGTCCTCAGTCCGGTGGAGACCTCGTACATGCCCTCAACCTCCCGAATCAGCTCTGAGACATCTTCCAACTCGCCTCTCTTGGGGACACGGACACAGACGCTTAGGTAGTCCGAGTTAACCGCCAGCGGTTCTGAGAGCAGGTTCTGGGCAACCATGACTTGGGCGTGGTACTGGTAGACCATATCCAGAACCATATCGACATCTTTTTCCAGAAACTTAAAGGACTCGGCCGTGGCGCCGTACTCCTCACGGTACCAGCGTTCGACTTTTTTGGTAGCGTAATCGACGGTTTCACCTCCGATGAACCGGAGAATGATCTTGGCGTACACGTTGAATATCCTTATTCCGGGCAGTCAAGAGACTGCGTTCAGAGCATAAGCGGGCGCGAGAGGTATTCGAGGCAAGGGAGAGGCTTCTCAGCCCAGATAATGCACGTCCTGTGTCTCGAACCCGTCCTAGGTTGAGGAAAAGCTACCAGATGTCGGATTGTCTGACAAGGACGGAGGCCCCCTCGACTTTCGGAGAGCCCAAAGCTCGGACGAGCATTGAGGATGGAACTGAATAAAAAATCGCTGCCTAAAATCAAAAAATAAAAGGGTTGGGCGTGATTTCAGCCTATTTTGCACGTTTGTCTGCCAACCCTCAAGGTAGTCAAATGGGCCCTCTCCATCTGCACTTGGCTTTCGGAGAGGGCAATAGGAGGTGATTGTTGGTGTAACCATCCCCTAAAATCAGTGCATGCGTAGTTAGAGTTCTCCGGCCAACAATGAGGCAAACGGAGAACGATATGAAGAAATCACGGGGCCAGGGAGAAGCTGCTGACGATAATCTGGATGAAATTTTCTCCTATGGAGATGATGTGCGCGAGTTCCCCCCGTTCTGCAGTTCTACTCCTGGGAGTTGGACTTCAATCGTTTCATCCCATCTAATCAGATTACGCTGATTGACCTACCGTTGATCAAAGTTACAGACGCTATGAACCGGGAGTTATAGGTGATGGGAGCAGACCTGGAAGTTTCGGGCCAAGCTGTGCAGATCGTGGACATGGTAAGCGGCTAAGTCTTTATATTGATGGGCTTGATGGGAGTGTGGGGCCCGTGGTCGGAAGGACAGGTGCGACGGTTATTCGCCCCAAATTTGCCCCAGGAAAGAAAAAAGCCCTGATCTACACCAGGTAAATCAGGGCTTTGATTTGGCGGAGAGGGAGGGATTCGAACCCTCGATACGCTATGAACGTATACACACTTTCCAGGCGTGC
>CAYMQO010000095.1:5316-7380 GCA_964392405.1 uncultured Marinobacter sp. | reverse complement strand
TCCAGTCTGCCTTGAAGTGAGGGGCATAAAAGTTGCCCGCAAGGTCGACCTTGTCTTCGTCCGTGTACAACACCGCTGCGGAGGGATTCTCAGCTATGGCCCGCACCACATGCAGCAGGGCATGGGGTTCAAGCAGGTCATCGTGATCTACCAGAGCGACATACTCGCCCTCCGCCAGGGCCAGCGCTGAGTTACTGGCGGCACAGATATGACCGTTGGAAGGCCGGAAACAGACCTGTATACGGGCATCCCGTTGTTGGTACTGCTCCAGCACTGCTTTTACCTCCGGATTGGTGGAGGCATCGTCAGCAATGCACAGCTGCCAGTGTGGCCAGCTCTGGGCCAGCACCGAGTCGAGACAGGCGCGAAGCAAGTCCGGCTCAGGGTCATAGACCGGCATAACGATCGAAATCATCGGCCCCGAACCCAGTTCCGCCAGCCACTGCTTCGCGATGACGTCACTGATATCCGGGTTCTGCTCCCGCCAGTCCTGATAACCCGAACCCGAAGTGCGGCGCCGGAACGTCTGCTCGTAGGGTTCCAGTACCATAGACCGCCAGCCAGCCCCGGCGCTGAGCAGCCCGGCCTCGACCTCATCGGCATCGCGCTGTTGCCACTGCGGGTGAGTGCCGGTCAGGCGCCGGACAATACGGGGCTGGGCGAAACCGTCACGAACCCAGGCCAGGCGAAAAGTCACTACCTGGAAATGCCCGGACGCATCAGGAAAGCGCAACCTCAGCCGGCGCCGTTGTCGCGGAACATAAACCAGACGCTTGCAGAGCTCGCCGGGCGTCATCGGCACCGTAAAGCTATGCTCCGGCTCGTCAGAGTCGTCACTGAACACCTCCAGCACCGCTTCTGTTCCGGCCTCCGCGCCTGTCACCCTGAGCTCCAGCATCTGCCAGCCTGGCAGGGGTAAGGACCGCTGCCATTCCAGTTGCTGTCCCTGACCTTGCCGCTGTCCCTGTCCTTGCCATTGCGCCAGGCGCAGGCCGTCCCGGATCAGCGGAGAATTTTCCAGCAGATCCGGAAAACGTCGCGCCAACGAACGACCAAAAGCGATGAGCGCATTAGCAACAGACACAGCACAAGCCCTTACATGACAAAAGAATCAGGCTGATGCCTTACAAGACATTTCGCCAACAACCTGCTCAGTTCCTACCACAACGGCGCGAACCTTCGCCCCGTCCTCCACCGGCTTGCGGAAGTTCATCTGGAATCCGACATAACCGTTGCGAGGAGGAGAATACGGCAGCAGCCCCGGGCGAAGCTCCCGGGCATTGACCCGCCCCACACGGACACCGTCGACCTGAATCTCAAGCTCGACCGGCTCGGACGAGCCCGCAAACCATGCCCAGCCCTGCACCGACTGATCATTTACAGCCTGCAGCGCCCCGTGAACAAACGGAAGTTGCTTACTCGCCAGACGCTTACGCTCTTCCAGCAGCTTCACGCCATGCTCGTACAAAAGCATGTCCTGACGGTTCAGTGATTTCAGCTCCTTAAGCTGGTCCGCAGGGATCTCATAGGCTTTACTGTTGTCCTCCCTGCCCACATTAAGAACCGAGTTCTGAATCCGGGTATCGAACTGACTGTTCAGCAGCTCCAGGCTGACCTCATAATCTTCCGTCAACCCGACAAAGCCAAAGGCCTCAAGAGGCATCCGGGCAAGAACCTTTGAGAGCCGGTTGACGAACTGAGGACGGCGGTAGAAAGACGGGAAGTCACCCTCATAGCCGTGATGACGCATGAAGTGGTGATACTCGGAAGCAGCCCGCTGGATCGGATCACGCAGAAAGGTCACGGTCCGGGCAGCGCCAAAAACATGCACATACCGGACAGCCGGAACATGACCGCTCAGAAAGCGGGAACGGTGCTCAATAGCCTGCTGACCAAAAGCAAACATATCCAGCGCCTCATACACATGCTTGCGAACCAGCGCCGACGTATCTGCGGATTCCAGAGAATAGTCATAGAGTACATTCTCGGTACCAAAATAATCCTCGGCCGACTTCCGAAAACTCGTACCCGCCGTTTTAGGTATATGAACAAAAAATATGGGAG
>CAYMQO010000095.1:0-5216 GCA_964392405.1 uncultured Marinobacter sp. | reverse complement strand
GACTTCCGAAAACTCGTACCCGCCGTTTTAGGTATATGAACAAAAAATATGGGAGTCATTAAAAACAGATCACTCAAAAAATGACAAAGGATAAAATCGGGTCAGACCGAAATTGAAAAGTCTTCCCTGTCCAGCGTCAGGTTCGGATTGTAATAGGGGTCAGATCGCAACAACTTGCCCCACCTCTCCTGCATATAACGGATCTCTCCCTGGAACCGTCGAATCTTTTCCGGCGAATCTTCCTGTCCACGACTCACCGACTCGTGGTGGTACAACTCGGCGTAGGGCGTCCAGAGATTTCGCAGCCCTGTCTCCTGAACCCGCAGACAAAAATCCACATCGTTGAAAGCCACCTGCAGGTTGGACTCATCAAGCCCGCCCACAGCGGTATAAACATCCTTGCGAACCAGCAGACAGGCGGCGGTCACCGCCGAGAGATTCTGCACCAACTGCAACCGGTGGAAATAACCGGGGTGGTCCCGGTGGAAATGTTTATGGGAATGGCCGGCAACGCCTCCCAGCCCCAGGATGACTCCGGCGTGCTGGAGCGTATCGTTGCTGTAATAGAGCCTGGCCCCAACACAACCTATATCCGGTCGGCAGGCATGGCCGACCATTTCATCCAGCCAGTCGTCGTTGATCACCTCAACATCATTATTGATCAACCCTACCACTGAGCCCCGGGCGTGCTCCACGCCGAAGTTGTTAATGGCCGAAAAATTGAACGGATGATCGTATTCGAGAACCCGCACCCGGCTATCCTGCCGCTGTATCTGCTCAAAAAACGCGAGGGTTTCCGCTTCAACGCTGCCGTTATCAAGAATAAGAATCTCGTAATTCGGATAGCGGGTTTTCTGCAGAATGCTGGTAACCGCAACGTCGAGCAGATCTTTCCGGTCACGGGTGGGAATGAGCAGACTAACCAGCGGCGCGGGGTCCGGAATGGGCCATTTCACGCGATAACTGTTGGGCGCCAACCCTTCTGACACCGTCACGCCCGCGGGGCCATTGACCTCAAAGAAATCCCACACCGCTTTCAGGCCAGCACCGGACGTATAGTCCTTTTCAGCCGCGCTCCTGGCGGTAGAGCCTTCCACGGCGCGCCAGTGATACAGAACCCGCGGCACATGGACGATCTGATGGGCCGACAGATGGGGCAGACAACGCAACACCAGGTCATGATCCTGACTGCCCTCATAACCTTTGCGAAAACCGCCAATCCGGTTCACCAGCTCGCGGCTGTACACGCCCAGGTGGGAAACGTAGTTCTGAGAGAACAGCAGATCGGGATTCCAGTCGCTCTTGAAGTGCGGATCGTAGCGGGTATTGTCGTCCAGGATCTTGTCTTCGTCAGAGTATGCCAACAGCGCATCGGCATTGCCGGCAAAGGCTTCCACCATAAACAGAAGCGCATGCTCAGCCAGCTCATCATCATGATCCAGAAGGGCGATATATTCGCCGGTGGCTATGGCAAGGGCGGAATTGGTCGCTTCGGAAATATGGCCATTCTGCTGCCGGTACACTACCCGTATCCGCGGGTCACGATCGATATAGCTTCGCAGCACCGAGCGGACATGCTCTGCGGTGGACGCATCATCGACAATACAGAGTTCCCAGTGGGGATACGACTGATCCAGAACCGAGTCGAGACAGCGGCGTAACAGCCGCTCCGGGGGATTGAAAACCGGCACCAGCACGGACACAACGGGAGTTGCAGGGAGACTGTCGATGCGTTGTTTTACCTCAGCGGCATCCGGCAGCGACGGTTTTTCGACATCTTCGATCCAGTCTTCATAAGAAAGATTGCCGGCCAGCGGGTCCTTGCTGGCCTTCACTGCCGCAAACAGGGTCTGATCGAACGACTCACCGCTCTGCTGTGCGCGAGCTTCAAGCAGGGACTTCAGCTCGTCTGCCGTGCCGGCACCCTCGGTGTTCCGGCCCGCCAGCATCTCAAGGCAACTCCGTACCGCCTCTGCACGGGCCAGGGGCGACACCGACAGAACATCCACCGAGAACTGCCCGGCACGCTCCTGTGGGTCAAAGCGGATCCTGTCCGCCCCCTCAGGCAGATAAACCCAGAACTGAGCCGGCTCATCACTCTGAACAATCAGCTCTACCGAGTCTGCTTCCCGGAAACCTTCGCCAGCATCAAAATAAAAACGGGCTACCTGCCTGCGTCGGTCCAGCCGCAGGCGAACATCCACACGATACCAGCCTGGGGCGAGCCCAAGAGACGTACCTTCCCTGCCCTTTAACAGAAAGTGCGGGTCATCACCCGAGGCCTGCCAGGTGAACTGCCCGGGCGCCCCCGCCTGCAGCTGGTGTACCGGCTGCAGTTCGTACGCTACCTTTGCGCCCGATGAAACAGCACCGGAACCGCTCTCAGCGGTTATGCCGGTACCTGACACAAGTTTCCTGAATCGTTTTAACAACCTGTTCGCCATCTTCTGTTTGTCAGTAAGGAAGAAACCTAGCGCTTACTCACTGACCGCTCCTATGTCCCTATAGAATTGCCAGTAATCCCGGGCCATCCCGGCACGACTCAGCGGGCCTGCCTGTTGCCACCGGATAACCGCGTCCATCGCTGATCGCCACTGTTGTGGCTGCCGTGCCTGGAGAATCACCCCGGTCATCGCAGTCGCCGATACTTCCGCCGCGAGCCAGCCTGCCCGGGCCTCCTTAATGCGCTCACCCACGGCCCCAAGATCAAACGCCAGCACCGGAATACCCGCCGCCCACAGCTCCGTGAGCGTATGGCACCAGGTTTCCGGCCAGATCGATAACACCGCTCCCAGATGAGGACGGATGTCGGCGAGATATTCCGGTAGCTTTTCAGCCACGTAAGGACCGTGAACCGTTACGTTGTCTGGCAACTGCGCGGCAATATCCGGGTCTTCAACAGTCCCCAGCACATGCCAGCTCACATCCTGCAGCGCCGGATCACGGGCCATGTCCAGCAGAATGCCCGCCCCTTTGGCCTGGGTCAGATAGCCCGGCAGAGCGATTCGCAGGGGTTCGCCAGCCTTCGGCGAAACCGCCAGCTGGCTCAGCTCAAAAAAATCACGCCCGTGGGGAATCACCTGGAACGGCTTGTCCCTTAACGCCGGATAGACATCCTGCATGACATCCCGCACCAGCCCGGAGGTGGTAATAAACCCCGAACACAACGCCAGTGCGCCCGCAAACTGCTGCTGCCAGTCGTACACAGCCTCATGTTTGAGGGTGCCGATCTGCTCCGCGGGCCATAACTCCTGATAACAATCACCCGGCCCCGTCGTGCACCGGCCCCGACAGAACACCTGATTCTCGTCCAGCAGCTTCACGGAAGGGCACACAGTGTAATAATCATGGACGGAATACACCACAGGAATGGACAATCTGTAAGCTGCATCCAACAGCCCCAGACTCTGCCATGCGGAGTGATGCACATGGACCAGGCTGATCCCGTACTCGTCAAGCCACCGGGCGGCGACCTCGTCGTACTCCTCAAGCCGATGGGGAAACGGCGCAACTTTATCGTTCAGCCAGTGGCGCTCAAGGGGGACATAAATCCCGGACCGGTAAAGAAACAGCTCCATCAACTCATCAGCGCAGCGGAGCACAAAGCACTCCACCTCCGGAGCCGCCATGGCCGAGTAGGCAACCATCAGATCTTCATTGGTCTGAGGGGTACCGCCGATCTGAACGGAAAGCCCCGACAACACGCGTACGGTTCCCACAGGCGCCTTACCGGGGCGGGTACCAAACCAGTCCGGCAGATTCTCTGGCAGAGGCGACTCCGGCCAGCGTGAGCCGGTCTTCTGCTTTTGCGCACGTTCTTCCGGGGTCAACGGGCGGCCTTCGCCATAGCCCCGGGCAAGAAAATGCGCCAGAGGATTTACCCCGGCCGCAACCAGATCCGGATTGGCGGCGAGGTATTGCTCCGGCACAAACCGCGGCCCGGGCTGACGGCCCTCCGCGAAGCCTATCGTGAGGAAGTGCTCCCAACTGCTGACGTCATCATCGGGCACGTCACGATTGTTGCGGGCGTACCATTGGGGATCAAATAACCGCAAGCGCTCCAGCAGCTCAAGCTGGTCCAGGGGCAGGCTCATGCCTCACCCGTGAGCGGCCAGGACAAACGGCCCTCACCACGGCCATGAAGCAGATAGTGCACCAGAGGATTCATGCCCGCTGCGGCCACATCCGGATATTGCTCAAGATATGCCGCCGAATTGAAGCCCGGCCCCGGGTGCCGGCCCTCCACGCCGCCATGCAAAATAAAGTGCTCCACCGGACGATCGCGAAAGTGAGCGGACCCGGCCACATCCGGGTAACGGGACAAATACCATTCGCCATCAAAAAGGCCGCTTTCCAATACCACGGCAACGTGGCGACTCAGGCGCTCCCCGGCGTCGGCGGGTTCCGCTGGCTCATCCGCGGTGACTGACCGCGCAGCCTGCAAAGCCTGTTCGAGCTCATTGGCCTCGGCCCTGGCCCGTTCCAGCTTCTCGGTCGCCGCGGCGACTTCCTCAAAATAACGGGAAATCTCCGCCTGCTTTTGCTGGAGCTGGCGTTCCAGTTGCTCAATATTCTGATGTGAATGGGAGTCTGACAATGTTACTGCCCCTGCTGTCTCCGGTCTTGGGTACTCTGCCGCACCGTGCGGCCCTGTCACGGAAGTATATCGTGTGGAGCGGGGAACGGCCGGTTTTCAGGCTGCTGCGCCACATAAAGTGCCTCTGGCCCCTGCGCGCGCTCATGCCATGTCGACGCGGCCTTCCGATAAGCCGCCCGCAACCCGCCAAACTGGGTGACCAGATGAGTATCGGAGGTCATGGTCAACGACGTTGACAAGGTGCGCCCAAAGGACAGTGGCACCCCGACGGCCACCTCTCCCGTGGTGCTCTCACCAAACGCGGCCTTAATACGAAGATAGTACTCCGTGTCCGCCTCAACCCGGACCAGATCCCAGTAACCGAGGGCGTCGAACACCTCACGCCGGAACATCAGTGACGACGTATTGCGGAACACCCAGCCATCGTCCATTCGCCAGATGCCGAAACGAAGCTCCGGCGTACACCTGACCCAATGGGAATTGCAGGCCATCCATCCCGGATTGTCCTGCATGCCACGCCACTGGATCTCGAGCTTCTGAGGGTGAGACCAGTCATCGCTGTCGTGACCCGTCAGCAACTCCCCCCGGGCCTCGGATAAGCCCCGGTTCCGGGCCGCAT
>CAYMQO010000094.1:0-7386 GCA_964392405.1 uncultured Marinobacter sp. | reverse complement strand
CACAGGATGAACACGTATTAGAGCTGGCCCGTGAGGTAGAGGACATCCTCATGGCGGGACTGTGAGGCGCGTCCTGGGAATATGAACCAGTCTGTTGGACCCGCCGGGGGCCCGGTATATACTCCCCGGATACAGAATTTTCTATCAAGGATGACATACGGAGGAACCCAGGATGGGCAAGCCCGCCGCAACCTTAGGTTGCTATCACACCTGCCCCGATAAAACCGGTAAAAAGAAACACATCGGCGGTGTCACTGCCACCGGCTCGGAAGACGTCGCCATTGGTGGTCTGCCCGCTGCAAGGGTGGGTGACAAGCTTGTTTGCCGAGGTCCGGCAGACACGATTGTTCAGGGGTCTTCTTCTGTTTTCATTAACGGCAAGCCTGCTGCCCGGGTCACTGATATGACCGACCATGGTGGCACCCTTGTCGAGGGCAACCCTACGGTCACGATCGGAGACGCTGGGTATGTTGCCACTGCCGGAGGGATGACCTGCCTTGCAGACCTCTCTGAGCCGGAGAAACTGGCCATCGAGGAAGAGCAGAACCCGGAACCCGTCAACTCACCGCCCTTGCCCTATGAGCCGTCCGTCGCTATGGGCAACGGCCCGGCCAGCCCGAAACCGGACGTGGCGCGAGCCGCTGAGCGCTACGAGGAAGAAGAAGAGGAGGAGCAGGTCCTCTTCGACGAGTGGCTTCATGTCGAGGTGCTCGGAGAAAACCACCCTGACGGTCACGCCCTCCGAATCATGACCCCTGATTATGTGGATGTGGACGGCGCTATCGACAGCACTCACGGGGAAGAAAAAACCGATGACAGTGTGATCCACAAATGGCTGTGGAAGAAGAGTTCCGAAAAAAACCCACCGAAAACCGCCGTAGCCCTGGAGATCATGACAGAGCAAGGCGGTCCGATCCGGCTTCCTGTGTTTGACAACGCCTACGGCGAGCCCAGAAAGGACCCACGGCAGCGCTACATTCTGGCGCCTTTTGTGCCTCTGACCACGATTGAACGGCGAGGGGGTGCTGGCAAGGGTGTGGTGACATCAAGAGCCGGCTATCTGTATATCTTCCGGTACAACCTGCTGTGGCGTGAAATTCAGATAGTCCGGGATGAAAATGGTGAGCTCACATACCGGGACGTGCATTTGGATGACTACCGGAGTGCACCCGGTGAGCGTCTGTCAGCCGATCGCCGGGAACCAACCGGAATTGCGCTGGATGAAGTGTGGTTGCCGGTGCGGTACCTGTACTCCAGTCTTGCCTACCAGCAACTGGACTATCGCGTCGCCTATTCCGAGGTGCAATGGTCCGCAGGTCGGGTCTGGTTTCTTGAACAGAACGTCAGGGAGCAGGAAGATCGGGCACAGGTCATCGTAGACCATGGTACCCGGTGGAACCGTTATCAGGCCCGGCTGATGCCGTTGCAATCAGCGCAGGAAGTGCAGCCACAGCGGGCCAGAGAGCCCCTTCTGGAAGAATTTGCCCCCTGCGCCTATAAGTTATTAACGAATCTCTCTGGTCATTATGCCCGGGACAGCTTCAATGATGCCCGGGCGGAACAGCAGGCGCTGATGAAAGGCAGGGAGCATGCAGAACAGGCCTGGCAGCAGAGTCAGGAAGGCGAAACCGGACTGGGTGACTCGGCTGGCCTGAGATGGGCCGCCTTCCAGGACCTGCAACAGGTCGAAGCCGGCCAGTTCAGTTATCCGGAAAGCCACCAGAAGGTCTGGAACAGCCTGCCGGCCAGCACGGACATACTGAACGTGCCCCGGCGGCGAAAAATCTTCGGTCTGGTCGTCTACGATGAGTTGTATGAACTCCGGCTTGCCACGGCCCGGGTCACTCACGCCATGGAATATCAGGCGTCCATCCGGGAATGGCTGAGTTCAAGGACGCACTTTCAGAGCGCCGAACTGATTCAACAGACCATACTGCCGGTCAGGCTCGGTGGTAAACCTAATCCGATGCGGGAATTCAGCCACAAGCTGGACCTGAGCCCGAACGGAACTTTTTTGCAGACGCTGTCCCGGTACCTGCGGGCCATTGCCGTTAACTGCATCAAATACAACCAGGAACCGTTATGGCGCCTGGCGAGCCAGAGCCATGTCCAACGCCGCTTCGCGGATCTCCTGTCACTGGAGGGAGAAGATTACCTGAGCGGCTTCATGCTGGCGGGCGGGCTGTTTGAAAAACTCCAGCACGACCCGGAGGCGGCCGACAAACCCTGGCTCGCGAAAGCCAATGGTGACGGTGACACCACATTGGAGGGTGAGCCGCTTACCCGGTCCGACTTTCGCTTTCATCGGGACGGAAGCCGTCTGGTTCTGGACATCGTCAAGGAGACCTCCGGCCATCCGCTCCATGACATGCTCTTTCCCTCGGAAGACGTTGTGCCGCTGGCAGAGGCCCTGGACACCACAGCCATGGCGACGGAAAACCCGGGAGACGGCCGGTTCCGGCCAGCGCTGTTTGCAGCACTGGCTGGACAGGAGAAGTTTTCGTCATCGTCCGGTTTGCAAACCCCTGAAGCCAGGCTACTGGTTGAAATCCAGGACCGGCGAAAGTCCGGGGCCTTCTCGGCCACCCGCACCGTCATCAAGGCGCTGGAGAGTCTTTCTGCCAAGGTCATGGAGCAATTTGACCGGGCCTATGATCGCGTGATGCGCGACCTGGTCCGCTTCGACTTTGAACTCCATGGGCCTCTGGCCAGAGCAATGAAGGGCATGAACCCGCACTCGCTTGGTGAGCTGGTGGTGAAACCGTACGGCGAGAAGTCCATGACCATGCTTCCACTTGGCATTGAAGACCCGGAAATCGGACTACGCTACGGCCTCACCGATTCGGAAAGACTCTACGTGAACAGCCATAACCACAGCGGGAAATTCTTCGGCGAGGTGAGTACCAGCGACGGACGTCTAATGGCCCATACCGATCCCCAGCGTGTACCGAGTGGTGTGGAGCAAGGGGAATTCGCCAGACTCAATGTTTTCATGGCGCCGGCCGGCTCAGTACTGGCAAGGAACTATCGGGAGGTAAGAGCAGCCATCAGTCGCAACCGGGCAATCGGTGAGGCGTTGGATAGTATGGGCTTGCCGTATGTGGTGATGGGGCTGGAATTGTGGAATCTTAACGTTCTTGTTAAGCGCGAAGACGAGTTGCGAAGAACCCGTGGAAATATTAGAACAAATGCTGAAATGACCTCTACTTACGCCCATCTTTCTTTCGCAGCGATTACTGTTCTCGAGCGTTTGGCAAGCCACGAGAACTGGCTGACTCGGAGTTTGAACGTTACGGTCTTGGACATAGACCGCTTGGTAGCCGAAGGGCGTCTCACCGAAGACATTGCCAAATTTTTACCACGGGCCATCTCGGTCCGAATGGCGGCCGTGTCGCTGCTTGGCGTCATCGATTTCGGCATCCGGGTTTCCGATGCACATCACTATTGGCAACAAAACCAGACTGCGTCCAGCGTGGCGATGGGAGTATCAGCGCTGGGCACGCTGATGGGTACCTGGGCGGGAGTATCGCTGATGAATACCGCCAGTGCCATGGGGGCTGCTGCTGTGCTGGGGTTGTCAAACCCTGCCGGGTGGGTTGTTCTGGGCCTGGGTATCACCCTGGCGGTGGGTGGCGCCGTCCTGGCCTCTGCGCTGGAAAAACGGGACCTGGAGTTGTGGATCGAGCACGGGCCCTTCGGCCAGCTCACCGCTGGCTCGGATAACCCCAAAATCTTCGGGCATATCCGGGGGGAGAGCAACGAGCAGGAAGCCTTCTATCGCCTGGCCAACATCCTGGCCGGTGTCCATCTTTCAGCAGAGCGCTATGCGGTTTCGGATGAGCTGGCCATCGCCACCGCCAGGAATCTCCTGACAGCCCGGGGCGAAGCAACGACAGACCAGGCGGTTTCCCAGGTTGCCGAATCGCTGATGAAAGTGAACCTGCGGGTGAAGGTGCGGAGCAACCTGATTGCCATCACCGGCCAGGGCGCACTGGAGTTCGACGTTCGGCGTTTGCGAGCCTACTCAAAGGTACGGTTCGGCGCCCTGGGGCCCTCCCAAGGGACTGAACAGTGGGACATCCAGACAGCACCCAGAGGGCACTGGTGGCTGTACGAAACCGCCCTTCCGGATGGTGTCGAGTACTGGTTCCATTCTCCGGAGCAGGCAACCGTCGAACAAATGCAGCGAACCGGCAAGGATGAAACCTTTTACTGGATTGTCCGGGCCCGCCTGAAAACCACCCTCGGTTCCACAACCGACTACGTCTTTCCCGCGCCGGCTCTTGAGGACAACCTGAGCTTTAACGATGTGAAACATGGCAAGGTGGACTTCAGGAAGAAAAAGGACTTCTGGATCAACCAGATTATCAATCCAGCTAGTCTGGCCAGCGCTTCAGGAGACTACGGAGCCATGGTGAGAGAGGCGGACACCTATGTCTGAGGCAACCTATTACAGCGAAACGGCGTGGCGTCCCGGCGCTGACGCACCGGTGACACGCCGCCCCCGCCCAAGGCCCGATTTCCGGTCGCGCTCCTTCCGCCTTCAGTGGGAGGCGGGCCGGAAACTGTCAAAACGTTATATCCCGGACCTGGTCCCGGGCGATTTTCTGGATCTTTGGCGTCCTCGTCTGGGTGACAAGTCCGTTACTTACACCGAAGGGGAAAACCAGGAAAAGGTCCCGGTTGCGTGGATGAACCATGAGAGTTTTCGTTGGACCACACTGCCTAAATCCGCTTGGCGATGGTTGATCATTAAAGGGTTTGCCAAGTTCATTTTTTTAGCAGGCGTTCCACTTCTCTTTATCACATTCTTACATGTATATTTATTTTCGAACGAGCACCTGGCTGCATCCGTCGATGAGTACTTTTTACCTGTGCTGTTGTATGGGGGCGGCAGTTGTCTGTCGCTCTGGGGCGGCATAAGCGTCCTGGAACGCCTGTTCCCCCGCTTTTTGTATCGCTCCCCCAAGGGACCAACCTGGGAGTTCAACCGGCGCACCGGCATGGTCACCCGGTTTTGCGATCCGGAGAAGCGTGGCCAGTCCGGCAAGATCCTCTGGCAGTCGCCGTTCGAGGAGTTTGACTGCTACCTCCACATGGGGCCTACCCCCCAGGGCCTGCCTCTGTACTACCCGGTTCTGGTGAACCGGTACCGGGAAGAAGTCTTGCACCTGACAGACCTGCAGGCGCCGTCCTCAGTGAACCGTGGTCATCAGGCGCTGTGGAACTTCTGGTGCCACTATATGGACAGCACGGCACCATTGCCGGATATTCCCATCCTGGAGCCCCACCGTGCAAAAGACCCGGTCACGGCAGAGCACGACCGGCAGACCGGGCGGGAGCCCCTGTACTGGTACCAGCTGGATGAGGCCGCCTACGCCGCCAGGATTCGGGAGATGTATGACCGCGTGCGGTCCGTCTTCGGTTAAAGCCGCCACCGTAGACCGACGATCGTTCAATTGCCGGCGGACCTGCTTGTCCAGCTGACAACGAAGGGGTGAGGGCAGGCTTGTTCCTGGCCATCCAATCTCTAATGGTTGATGATCTTCCCCCGGTGTGGGGCTTCCGGGAGGCTGCCGCCGGGATTAAACAGTTCCATCTTCAGGAAGAGATTGTCACCGATTCGGTACATAGGTGTGCTCATGCCGAGGTCTCCAGGGCGGATTGTTTCCGGTCAGCCGAGAACAGCCAGCTGAAGATGAACAGCGTCACGAGGCAGACGGACAGAGTGAGGTAGTTGGTGCGATCCCATCCGATGGACTCAAGGAGAAGCGAAGGGGCGAAAGCGCCGACGGTGGCCATGATGGCAATTGCGGTGTCCCCCAGGCCCTGCCATTTTCGTTCATTGGCACTGCTTTCCGCCGTGGTTGCCAGTAAGGCGCTGCCCCCCACATAGGTAAAGTTCCAGGCCAGTCCCAGCACAATCAGCGACGCGGTCATGCCAACAAATCCGGGTGATGCCAGATTGATCGAGAACGAGAAGGCGTAGAGGGCAAACCCGGCGATGATGACGGGAAAGTGGCCCGTGCGCGAAATGAGATGACCGGAAAACAAGGAGGGCAGAAACATGGCCACCACGTGCAGCTGGATCGCCAGCGCAGACTGGGCAAAGGGAATGCCGGTGTGGTTCATGTGCATGGACGACTGGATCATCAGCAGATTCATCAATCCATACCCCAGTGCAGCGGCAAGTATGGCGGCAATGACCCTCTTTCGGTCGAACTGACCCGCCCGGGAGAGGCTTTTTGCCGGCTGAGGTTCACTGGTGGAAGACGCGGACACGGTGGGCAGCGCAATGATCAGCAACAGGTTAAGCACGGCCAGCACCATGAGCACACCGTAACAGAGGGAGTACAGGGCGAAACCATCCACATCGGCCAGGAAGGTCGAAATCAGGGGGCCGATCACACCAGCCAGGACCCCGCCTGCTACCACCAGGGACAGCGCCCGGGACTTCAATGTTGAATTGAGCCCATCCGTTACGGCGAAGCGATAGAAGTTCGCACAGGCGGTGAATGCGCCCAGCAATGCGTGTGAAATTATCAGCAGGGCGAAGCTCTTTTCCACCACGCCCAAATAACCGCAGGCCCCCGACAGGCCCAGCAGTATCGCCCCCAGGGTGAAGCCGGTCTTGCGGCCCTTTCGGGTCATCAGTATGGCGATGGGATAGGTGCACAACAGCAGGAACAGAAACTGGGTTCCATAAGGAACCGTGGCGTAGATGGGATCCGGGGCCACCAGGCCGCCGACGGTCGCCGCCACAACGACTGAAATAACCGCCGCGGTCAGGTTAATGGACTGGCAAAGACAGTACAGGTAGACGTACCGGGGCAATCGCATCGCCATGCTAGGCCTGCTCCTGCATATAGTGCCCGGTAACGATGCTGGGCGAAGTCAGGACACAGGACAGGCGCTCCTTGTCCTCCGGATAAGCGATGGTACGGTTCAGCTCAATGGCCTTTCCATGCGCAACCTCAACCACTCTGGCAAGGGCACTGCGCAGGTAGGGTTGCTGATAGTAAATCTTTACCGTTTTCCTCATCGCTGCGTCCTTAAAGGTTATTGTCAGCGACCTGCCGTGCCTGCTCATATTCAGGCGCAGAGTTTTATATCCGGGTCTTAATTTTAGGCAGAACATAGAGCCCAAGCCAGCTATCCCGTGTGCCGGTGCGATGACAGCCGTGCCCGCGGCACGGCCGGAGCGTGGTTTTGATGGTGACCTCGGCCAGTCCGAAAGCCTTGTTGTATCTCGTCTCCCAATACTGTAAATTCATACAGCATTAATTCACCCATTACTGCGAGGCACTCCCATGGCGGTACAAGCAGTCTACTTCTCCGATAAGGATGGGCTGGACATGGCACTGAAGCATCCGGACACCCTGTTGT
>CAYMQO010000093.1:0-7401 GCA_964392405.1 uncultured Marinobacter sp. | reverse complement strand
GCCATGCCCCAGCGCTGGCTGCCGGTAGCAACCGTAACCCAACCCACCAGTAACGGGCCCGCGAAGGCTGTGGCTTTGCCTGAGAAAGCAAACAGGCCGAACATCTGGGTCTGCAGATCAGGAGGCACCACCCGCGCCATATACGAGCGGCTGGCGGATTGCAGCGGCCCGACAAAAATGCCCAGTATCAGGCCCCAGATCCAGAACCACAGCACTGTCTCTACCAGCAGGATGGCCAGGGCGCTGGTGGCCAGGCCGATCAGTGACAGCAACACCGTGTTGCGGCCGCCCAGGGCGTCGTCTACCCAGGCAAAGGCCAGGGCCCCGAGTCCGGAGGTGACATTCAGGGCGATGGCAAACTGCAGCACACCGGCCTGATCCATTCCGAAGGTGCCCGCGGCGTAAACACCGCCGAAGGTGAAGATGGTTGCCAGCCCATCGGTATACAGCATTCTGGCCACCAGAAAACGCAGGATATGTCCCAGCTCCCGTGCCTTGCGCAGGGAATCCCGCAACTGGCCGAGGCCGGACCGGATGGCCTGGGCGGCTGACAGGCCCCGGGCAGGCTGATCCGGAATCCAGAAAAACGCGGGCAGGGAAAACACCAGATACCAGAGCGCGACCATGACAAAGGTGGCGCGTACATGCTCCATGGCCTCCCGGTCCAGCCCCAGCCAGTCGGTATTGCCTTCAATAAAGCCGAACAGGGCGACCACCAGGCAGGTCACGCCGCCGACGTAGCCCAACCCCCAGGCCCAGCCGGACCACCGACCCAGCCGTTGCGGTGATGCCAGGTCCGGTAGCATGGCGTTGTAGAAAATAAACGCACACTCGGCCCCGAGTATGGCGACACCAACCCAGAAAGCGGTATACCAGAGTTCACCACTGCCGGGCTCCACGAACCACAGCATCCCGCTGCCGAGTACGCACAGCAGGGTGCAGATGACCAGCCAGGGCTTGCGGCGCCCGTGCTGGTCGGCAATTGCCCCCAGTATCGGTGCCAGCAGGGCGACGACGATACCCGAAATGCCCACAATATTGCCCCAGGCGCGGGTGCCGGCGACATCATCCTGGATCACCCCCTGAGTGAAATACTGGGCAAAGATAAACGTCAGGATGATGGTGAAGAACGCGCTGTTGGCCCAGTCGTAGAGGGCCCAGGACCATAATGCTTTCCGGTTCTCATCCCGCGGCGATACGGGTCTGCCTGCTGCCATGCCTGGGCTTCCTGTTCCATTGATTACGCGGCAAATTCCGCCGTTACTCTGGCGCTCAGACTATCGCATCAAATGGCGCGGGGTGAAAGGCCACAAGCCGGACCTGCCTGCCCTAGATGGTGCGTAGCTGGGCCTCCAGAATACTGAGCACAGATGACAGAATGTCGCGGAAGTCCGTCAGGGTCTGGGTGCGCTGGATAATATCGTGGCGCTGTTCATCCAGCCGTTCCAGCTGGGGCACCACGCGGCGGACCCCTTCGGTGATCACCTCGTAGGGGTAGTGGTGGTCCTGGACGCTGAGCTTGTTCAGTTCGGCCACTTCCTGGTGGAAGATGGTGATGATGTCGTACAGCAGATCCTTGTGGGCGATGCTACTGGCTTCCCAGTAGGCATCGTCCAGAAGTTCAAGGAGGGAAAGGTATTCACGAAGGGTATCGGCAACGGATGTCTGGCTCATGGCGCTCTCACTTGGCCTTCTTTTTATGCGCTTTCGCGGCTTCCATGAGCCAGACTATAGCAGGTGATTGGGTCGCGACCCTTATGCGACCTGGCGTGCGATCCAGGAATTGTAGCGACTCGCCAACGCCTTCACATAACGCTCTTCGCTCCCGTCCAGGGTCGCGAGCACGCCATTGAAGATCCAGCCCCGCTCGTACAGGCCCAATACACTCTGTTCGTCGTCCAGGTTGACCCGCTGGTTCAGCTTCTTGCAGATGGCATTCAGCAGCGGCAACTTGTCCGGGCGACGGATAGACCCTGACCGGCGGTTGGCCGAACTGTGGACGACACGTCTGGTAGATGTTCTGTTCATGGCAATCTCCTTGTTTTGCGGCTGCAAAAACCAAAAAACCCGGCGTCAGGGGCCGGGTTTCCATGCGGGAGATTGCATGCCCGGTCGCCTGAAGCTTCCGGGCAGGACCGAAAGCGTTATCCGATAATCACCATGCCACGCGCCAGCATCAGGGCCGGGTTCGGGGCATCTGCGTTCAAGAAGTAATTTTGGGTCTTCAAGTCCACCGGACTCTCCATCAGGAACTCACTGATCATCGGGTCACAATGACCGGGCTGGGCCATTCACTGTGACTTATTCATAACTCGTTCAGAAAACGCAGTTCGGTTTACACGGCCGGATTTTGGCCAGTACTTCTCAGTGTATCGCGACTGCCAGACTTTGCAAATGAGACAATTCAAAAGCGGATACGCATTAACCCTGCCTTCGGCAAACCCGTACAGACCGGGGCCTGCGCCCTGTAGATAATTCTTCCCGTCACGTGTTTTTACGTTGTGCAATCCGCAGTAGCACGTCCGGTTGGGCTAATTTGCTGGCTGGTTACTGTGTGATCTCTCCTTTATTGTCTTGGCGCTTCGGGTTACCCCGCAGCGCCTTTTTTTGCTGGGGACGAAACGTCTACTCCGGTGCGTCCGTGATCGACGTTACCTGGTGCCAGGTAGCCTGGAGTATGCGGGCGTCGTTGGCGGCCCGATGCACGACTAACCCCAGTTCGGCGATGACCTGCCGGTGAACCGCTGCCCACTGCTCGATCTGGACAGGGTTCAGTAACAGCGAGATGGATTCCAGCTGAAAACTGGGCTGCATTTCAGCAGCCCGGAACAGGCGGTGCAGCCAGAAGCTGTCAAACGTCCAGGCATCGCAATAGACCTGACCGGAAAGCAGGTTGTTCAGGTGGCCAGCAACCTGGGCTACCGTACGGCCTTTTTCCGCCAGCACCTGCCGGGAAATGCCGTGAATCGCCTCGGCATCCGCGGACCAGTCCCGCCACAGCCGATGAGGACGAATCAGCCAGCTGTGCACGGCACCGTCCGGCAGGCACACGCCGACTTCGATCGGGTAGCTATCGATCAGGTCCAGGCTGGACGCCTCGAAGTCAATAAAGGCCGGTGTATTGGCGGAAGTCATCGGCGACTCAATCGGTGGTTGGGCGGTTTGCAAAGTGTAACTGTCCCTCTGGTAGTACGCGAATGCTGACGGGCGGGCCTGTTTATGCGGCTGGCTGTTACAATGGCAGGTCCGCGAATCCACCCGGCAGGATATCAGGTTCCGGCCGGCCTGGTATTTAGCCGTAACTCCATCATCTGGCAAGCAGGAGGAGCAGTGTCCGAACGTATCGTCGTTATTTATTCCGGGGGGATGGACTCCTTCACGCTGCTGCATCGTGCCCGCAAAAATGGCCACGACGTCCACGCCCTTTCGTTTAACTACGGACAGCGTCATGTGCGTGAGCTGGAAGCGGCCGCCGCCGTCTGCCAGCAGTTGGGAGTGCCCCACAAAGTCCTGGATATCCGGGCCATGAGTGGTGTTATGGCGGGTTCCTCGCTGACCGGCAGTGGTGACATCCCCGCGGGCCACTACGAAGAAGAAACCATGAAATCCACGGTGGTGCCCAACCGCAATATGATCCTGTTGTCGCTGGCCATTGGCTATGCCGTGACGGTTGAGGCCCATGCGGTATGGTACGGCGCCCATGGGGGCGACCACGCCATCTATCCGGATTGCCGGCCTGAATTTGTCGAGAAAATGGACGCCGTCAGCCGGATTGCCAACTATGAACCGGTACGGGTAGAAGCCCCGTACATCCGTGCCAGCAAGACTGAAATTCTGGCGGATGGACTGGCCATGGGGCTTGATTACAGCCAGACCTGGACCTGTTACAACGGCCGTGACAGGGCCTGCGGCGTCTGTGGCTCCTGTGTGGAGCGCCTGGAGGCCTTTGCCGCTCACGGGGTGACGGACCCGGTACCTTATGAGGTTAACGGCTGATGTACCGCGTCAAGGAAGCCTTTTATACGCTGCAGGGGGAAGGTGCCCAGGCCGGTCGCGCGGCGGTGTTCTGCCGGTTCAGCAAGTGCAACCTGTGGAATGGCCGGGAGGCGGACCGGGCAAGCGCCGTGTGTAACTTCTGCGATACGGACTTCGTCGGTACTGACGGCCAGAATGGCGGCCGCTTTCCTTCAGCGGAAGCGCTGGCAGAGCACATCGCCGGGCTATGGCCTTCCCACGTCAGCGACGCGGGCGTCAAACCCTACGTCGTCTGCACCGGCGGCGAGCCGCTGCTGCAACTGGATGAGCCCCTGATTGAGGCCCTGCATGCCCGGGGCTTTGAGGTAGGCGTGGAGACCAACGGTACCCTGCCGGCGCCAGTTGGGATCGACTGGCTATGTGTGAGCCCCAAGGCTGACGCCGAGGTGGTGATTCACGACTGCGATGAGCTGAAGCTGGTTTACCCCCAACCCCTGGCTCTTCCGGAGCGCTTTGGTTTTATCCGCGCCCGGCATTATTTTCTCTCTCCGATGGCATCGCCCGCCATTCCCGAAAGTGGAACCGATCCGGTAAAGGCCAGTAACACCCGCCGGGCCGTGGAGTACTGCCTGCAGCACCCCCGTTGGCGCCTGACCATTCAGATGCACAAAATCGTCGGGATCGATTAGCGCACAGCCCCGGAGGGTCGGAGTTTCAGGTCGGTGATGACCGGGTTGTGATCCGACGCCCGCCACAGGTAATTCTCCGCCAGGTCCAGCCCCTGCGGCGCGTCGTACGCGAAGATACGCGGCTCTTCAACGTTCACAGCCCAGATATGGCTCGCCAGCGCCCGCTCCGCGGCGCTCTGGTTTGCCAGATGGTAGTCCAGTGTTCCAAGCCGGCCATGGTAACGGAAGGTTGCCATCCGGGTGCCGTGGAAGGCGCGGACCAGGTCCCGGTAGCCCGCCTCCGCCAGCGCCTGCAATGGGTCTTCCATGGCATAGGCGTTGAAATCCCCGGCCAGCAACACCGCTTTGCTGCTGGCCGAGTAATCCCCGAACTGCTCCGCCAGTTCCTGTGCTGCCTCGGTCCGGGCCGCGGTGTAACAGGCCTGGCCGTCGCCGACGTCCCTTTGCGCGGGCGGTGCGGCCTGGCAGCTCTTGGATTTCAGGTGGACTGCGACGATTGTAATGGGCTCGCTGCCACTGATCAGCTCGAACTCCTGACTGACCGCCGGCCGATGCCAGCGCTGGAAGGCGCCCTGATCCATCAGGCGAGCTGTGCCAAGGGTCCGGACACGGTCCGAGCGATAGAGCACGCCGTTGCGGATAGCATCATTATGGGTGTGGGTTTCGCCGCGCACAAAGTCCCACTGGGTACCCAGTCCTGCAGCAAGCTGCGCCACGGCACTATTGCTGTCGTAGCCGTCGTTCTCCAGCTCGGCAACCACGAGTATGTCCGGATCCATGACGGTGATCTGGGTGATGAGGCGCGCCTCCTGCTGCCGGAAGGCGTTCAGGGTTCGGGCACCCCGGGCTGTGGGAAAGCCGCCACCCTGACCGTTGCCGTTGAACAGGTTGGCCAGGTTCAGCGACACGACTCTCAGATTGGCGTCATGGTGGCGTTCAGGCGCTGGCCCTCGCGGACTGGTGTGGGTGAATAAGGGCGTCTTGATGGGCTGGAGGCGCCAGTGTCCGAACCGGTAATCGAGCACGCCGGTTAACTGGCTGACCTGGTCACCGATCCGTACCGGTGATGAAGGCTGCAGGCCACCGGGTGGCCAGGGAACCGGCCGCGGCTGTTGCCGGCGCTCGCCGTCATCGAGTAATAACCGAACGCTATCCTGCTGCTGAAACTCCCGGGCCCGGTCGCCAGCGGGCCTGCGTACCTGGGTGGTGGTCCATTGCAGGTCCGGAGCCAGTACCAGTTCCCCATAGCGGGCCAGGTTCCAGGTATCGACGACCACCAGTGGCTGCCCGATCTGTACCAACATGCTTTCGAGGGCTTCCCGTGCATCTTCTGGTGTCTGGCCCGGGTCGAAATCAACGGGCGGGGGCAACCCTGGCGATCCACAAACGGTTATTGATCTGACCGAGCTCAGTGAGGTCAGGCCGTAATACTCGCCGGCCTTTCCCGTTACCCTTACCCGATCACCTGGTTTGCCGTTTTCTGCGCGGGTGTGAATAAAGATGGCTTCAGATGTGGCCGGGTCAGCGTCCTGTTCATGGAAAGCCTGCTGCAGGTAAAAACCCTGGAATCCGCCGGGCTGGCGCGTATCCAGGGTGAGAATGCCTTCCACCGTGACGCTCTGGCCCGCCATAGGCGTGGCACTTTCTGAGCCCTGCACGGATGCGATTGGCGTATGGGCGTCGCCGCAGGCCAGCGCCCAGACCGGCAAAGGCAGAGTAAGCAGGACGAGGCTTACCAGGGTTTTGAACACTGCGGAATACCTGAGCGCCAGGATGGGAGAGTACGAGCCGGGATTATAACCGGAACCAGGCTACCGGCGCCCGGGTTGCAGCCCAGGCGACGATCGGAGGGTCAGACGGTATCCGGCTGCGCAGCGGTAGACCGGCGACGTTCGGAAACCTTCAGCCAGGCGGGTAACGCGTCTTCGTTAGTGAGTTCCAGCTGGCGGTCCTGCACGTCATCCTCACGGCCACCCACGGGCAGACCGAGCATAGGCAGAAGCCAGGGCACCATGGCTTCGCGACAGCGAACTTCCAGGGGGCCGTCGTCAATGCCATAGTCGGCACACACCAGGTGGCGGCTGGCTGCGTCGAGGCCGGCGGCGGGTTGCAGCTTGAGACTGATCATCCGGTTCCAGCGCTCGTCATGCTCTTCCCGGTGGCGCGACTTGTCCCGGGTGACGCGGACCTGACCGGTCAGGCGGCTGAGGCGGTAATCACCAAATGCCTGGCGACGTTCATCCCAGGCCCGCACGTGCCAGCTCTGCCCGGTCATCACCAGGGTATGGGGCTCGAGTACCAACGCCTCGCCGTCCGGATTGTCGAGGGTAAGGTAGCGTGCTTCCAGTTTGCGTTTCTGCCGACAGGCGGTCACCACCGCGCGGGTCACTTCCGGACTGGCCTGACCACAGGGGGCCCGCACCACGCAGCTGTCAGGCAGTCCGATATCCAGGTTCTCAAAGCAGTTGCTGAGTGACTGATGCCGGCAGGCAAGCTCCAGGTATTCTTCAGGCTCACCCCGGGTAACGACGGGCTGGAAATCCGGAGCGGGGATGTAACCTTTGAGGTGCCGGTCATAAACCAGGTTGCCGGGGGCCAGTTCCCGCAAATAGGTATTGATGTCCTTCGAGGCCTGCTGCCGGCCAATACCAAAGCCGTGGCAGATGTGATTGGTTGTAAGGCGACCTTCCCAGAGGGCAACAATTTCTATAAGTCGATAACGCAGCAGCAGATCCCA
>CAYMQO010000092.1:0-7502 GCA_964392405.1 uncultured Marinobacter sp. | reverse complement strand
CATGGGCAGCTATATCCTCCGGCGACTGGCGTTGATCGTCCCGACCCTGTTCGGGATCATGCTGCTGAACTTCGTGATTATCCAGGCCGCCCCCGGTGGCCCGGTGGAGCAGTTGATTGCCGAGATGCAGGGCCATGGCGGCAGTGCCCTGACACGGGCTGGCGGTGGCGGTGGAGTTGAGGTCTCCTCCGGTGGCGACTCCCGGGCATCGCAGGGTATACACCCGGAACTGCTGGCTGAAATCGAGGCCATGTACGGCTTTGACAAGCCGGCCCATGAGCGCTTTTTCCAGATGGTGTCGGACTACGCCCGGTTCGACTTTGGTGACTCCTTCTACCGGGACCGGACCGTTGTTGAGCTGATTATCGACAAACTGCCGGTGTCCATCTCCCTGGGTCTCTGGTCGACACTGGTGATCTACCTGATTTCCATCCCGCTGGGTATTCGCAAGGCGGTCCGCGACGGCTCCCGCTTCGATGTCTGGAGCAGCTCCCTGATTGTGGTGGGCTATGCCATACCTGGCTTCCTGTTCGCCATTTTGCTGATCGTGCTGTTCGCAGGGGGGAGCTATTTCGATATCTTCCCCAACAGCGGCCTTACCTCCAGCAACTTTGACCAGTTAACCTGGGCCGGCAAGATCAAGGATTACTTTACGCACCTTGTGCTGCCGGTCACTGCCAACGTGATCGGCGGATTCGCGACCCTCACCCTGCTGACCAAGAACTCCTTTCTGGACGAGATCGGAAAACACTATGTGGTGACCGCCAAAGCCAAGGGCCTGAGTGAGCGCGAGGTGCTCTATGGCCATGTTTTCCGCAATGCCATGCTGATCGTGATCGCAAGTATGCCCGGAGTGCTGGTCAGCCTGTTCTTTACTGGGTCCCTGCTGATTGAAGTCATCTTTTCCCTGGACGGGCTTGGGCTGCTTGGATTTGAAGCGGCCCTTAACCGGGACTATCCCGTCATTTTCGGCACGCTCTACATTTTTACCCTGATGGGACTGTTACTTAAGCTGGTGAGTGACCTCACCTATGTGGCGGTGGACCCGCGCATCGATTTTGAAAGCAGGGAGGGCTGACGTTGTCGCCGATTCAGCAGCGCCGACTGGCCAACTTTCGTCGAAACCGCCGTGGCTACTGGTCCCTCTGGATCTTTCTGGTTCTGTTCGGGCTGTCCCTCTGCGCAGAGCTGATTGCAAATGACCGGCCATTGATCGTCTCCTACAAGGGCGATTTCTATTTTCCAGTGGTGCAGTCCATCCCTGAAGAAACCTTCGGTGGCTTTCTTCCCTCAGAAGCCAACTACCGGGAGCCGTTTATCCGTGAGGAGATCAACGACCACGGATGGATGATCTGGCCGCTCATCCGGTTCAGTTACAGTACCGTTCACTACGGGCTGGACCAGCCGTCGCCGGCGCCCCCCTCGCTGGAAAACTGGCTGGGTACCGATGATCAGGCCCGGGATGTCGCCGCCCGGGTTATCTACGGTTTTCGCATTTCCGTCCTCTTTGGCCTGATCCTGACGGTGCTGAGCTGTATCGTCGGAGTGACCGTGGGCGCATTGCAGGGCTACTACGGCGGCAAGGTTGACCTGCTGGGCCAGCGATTTATCGAGATCTGGTCCGGTCTGCCGGTGCTTTACCTGCTGATTATCCTGTCTGCGATCCTGCAACCCAACTTCTGGTGGCTGCTGGGCATCATGCTGTTGTTCAGTTGGATGGGACTGGTGGATGTGGTGCGCGCCGAGTTCCTTCGCGCCCGGAACCTGGAGTACGTCAAGGCTGCCCGGGCCCTTGGCCTGGGCAATCGCAAGATCATGTTCCGCCATATCCTGCCCAATGCCATGGTGGCTACCCTCACCTTCCTGCCCTTTATCCTGACGGGAGCCATTACCATGCTCACGTCGCTGGATTTCCTGGGTTTTGGCCTGCCGCCCGGTTCGCCGTCGCTGGGGGAACTGATCTACCAGGGCAAGGAAAATCTGCACGCGCCCTGGCTGGGCATGTCGGCGTTTTTCAGCCTGGCCCTGATGCTCACCCTGCTGGTCTTTGTCGGCGAGGCGGTTCGTGATGCGTTTGACCCGAGGAAGAGCTGACATGAGTGGTGTGCTGCGTTTCGAGAATTTCACCCTCAGCTTCGGCGATACCCCGCCGGTGGTACGTGACCTTTCTTTTGACGTAGGCGAAGGCGAAACCATTGCGCTGGTTGGGGAAAGCGGGTCCGGGAAATCGGTATCCGCCCTGTCGGTACTGCGCTTGCTGGACGAGCGCCTGGTCCGCTACCCCCGGGGTTCTATCCTTTACCGCGGCGAGGATCTGTTACAGGCCCGGGACCGCCGGCTGCGCCAGATTCGTGGAAGATCCATCAGCATGATCTTCCAGGAACCGATGACATCACTGAACCCTCTCCATACCGTTGAAAAGCAGATCAGCGAAACCCTGGCACTGCACAAGGGCCTGCGGGGTGAAAAAGCCCGGGCGCGGGTGGTTGAACTGCTGGAGCTGGTGGGTATTCCCGAACCCCGGAAACGGCTCAACAGCTACCCCCACCAGCTTTCCGGTGGCCAGAAGCAACGGGTCATGATCGCCATGGCACTGGCCAATGAGCCGGACCTGCTGATTGCCGATGAGCCCACGACGGCTCTGGATGTCACCGTCCAGAAACAGGTGCTCGAGCTGCTCAAATCCCTCCAGCAGCGCTTTGGCATGGCCATACTGCTGATCACTCACGACCTGTCCATTGTCCGCCATTACGCTCAGCGAGTGGTGGTGATGGAGGCTGGCGCCATGGTGGAACAGGGCCTCACGGCCGAGGTCTTTACATCGCCGTCACATCCTTATACCCGCCGGCTGCTGGACTCGGAGCCCCCCGAACGGCCAGAGACTCCGGTTTCGAAAGACGAGGAAGTTCTGCAGGTAGAAAACCTCAATGTGCGTTTTCCCGTGGGTCGTTCGCTGTTCGGGCGGACGCGCCGGTGGTTTCATGCGGTAGAAAATGTCAGTTTCCAGCTGCGCCGGGGAGAGACGCTGGGCATTGTGGGAGAGAGCGGCAGTGGTAAGACCACCATCGGTCACGCCCTCCTTAAACTTACCCGCAGCCAGGGCCGGGTCGTCTTCCTGGGCGAGTCCATGGATGGGCTTAACCAGCGGGAGTTCCGACCCTGGCGTCGGCGCATGCAGCTGGTCTTCCAGGATCCCTTTGGCAGCCTGAGTCCTCGCATGTCCGTGGGCGAGATTATCCGGGAAGGCCTCGAGGTCCACGGCCGGGATTCGCGGGAGCAGCAGGAACAGCAGGTTATTCAGGCCCTGCAGGACGTTGGACTGGACCCGGAGGCCCGCCATCGCTATCCTCACGAGTTCTCCGGCGGACAACGGCAACGCATCGCCATCGCCCGGGCGCTCGTACTACAGCCGGATGTGCTTGTGCTTGATGAGCCAACGTCTGCACTGGACCGTACCGTACAGAAGCAGGTCATCGAACTGCTTCAGCAATTACAGGCACGGTATCGCCTGAGCTATCTTTTTATCAGTCATGACCTGGCGGTCGTGCGGGCCCTGAGCCATCAGCTGCTGGTTCTGCGGGGCGGCAAGGTGGTCGAGTGCGGCCCGGCCGATGACATTTTCCATGCCCCGGCGACCGACTATACCCGGGAGCTGCTGACCGCTGCCCTGTTCTACCGATCACCGGATCCAGAACCAGCCGCCGGGGTACGACCAAAGGATCGTTAGGCATCCTCCTGGCCATCAGGGATAATGCCGGCATCATTCATCATAGGGAGCACACAACCATGGGAATTCTTAGTGGGAAACGCGCACTGATTGTCGGTGTCGCGAGCAAGCACTCCATCGCCTACGGCATTGCCGAGGCCTTTCACGAGCAGGGCGCCGAGCTGGCGTTCACCTATCAGAACGAAAAGCTCAAGTCCCGGGTTGAGGGCTTTGCCGAAGGCTGGGGCAGCACCCTGACCTTTCCCTGCGACGTAGCCTCCGATGAAGAGATTGACCAGGTCTACGCCGACCTGAAAAAGCACTGGGACTCCATCGATATCATCGTCCATGCGGTAGGGTTTGCCCCTGCCCATGAGCTTGATGGTAACTACGTGGACGTTACCACCCGGGATGGTTTCCGGATTGCCCACGATATCAGCTCCTACAGCTTTGTTGCCCTCGCCAAGGGCGCCCGCAACGCCGGTCTGCTCAACGAAAGCAGCTCGCTGCTGACCCTGACGTATCTGGGTTCCGAAAAAGTGCTGCCGAACTATAACGTGATGGGCATGGCCAAGGCATCGCTGGAAGCCAGCGTCCGCTACATGGCGGTTGCCCTGGGTGGCGATGGCGTTCGCGTCAACGCGATCTCGGCAGGCCCGATCCGGACCCTGGCTGCGTCCGGCATCAAGGCGTTCCGTCGGATGCTGAACGAGAACGCAGGCCGGGCGCCACTCAAGCGTAACGTGACCCAGAAAGAAGTGGGTAATGCGGCGGCGTTCCTCGGCTCGGACCTGGCCAGTGGCGTAACCGGTGAAGTGATGTACGTGGACTGCGGGTTCAACATCACCGGCATGGGTACGCTGGAAGACTGATCCCCAGGACTCAGCCCGGGCCCGCCCGGGCTGTCAGCCCTGCTCTGCGGCCATCAGTCGCGCCATGGTATCCAGCCAGGCCAGATAGTGTTCGTCCCCCGTGTTCAGGATTCTCAAACCGGACTGCCACTGGGTCGATGAGTCCTCCTTCCGGCACCAGATCACTTCCACGGTCAGCTCAAAACAGAGCGCCTCTCCCGCAAGCTCCAGCCATGCAGGCAATAACGCACCCTCGGGTAAGGGCCTGGGCGTGGTCAGACGCATGCCTCCAGCGGACACATCCGAACTGTCGGAATGCACCCTCATTGACTGTCCACCTGGCTCCGGGCCGGCGGTTTCCAGCTCAATCGTTACCTTTGCGCGCCCCGTCAGCCGGTATTCCGTGCGCTGGTCCTGCTTATGGCGGGAAGTCCTGAGCTCAAAGGTATAGCGGTTTCCTGTCATCGGGCTCCCCTCTCCGGAATCGCGGCGACTCATTATTTGCCCACTCGAATACGGCCGACAACGCGGCTGAGGGTTTCATCAAACTCCGCGGCGGCACCCAATACACGGGCGGTGCCGGCAAGCAGATGTTCCGCCAGTTCGTCTGTAAGCAGTTCGGTACGGTTAAGCCCCAGGCGGTCGACGAAGATCAGTTTCCGACGGGCGTTGAGCCGAACCGCCAGTTTCAGGCGCTGTTCTTCAGCCGGGCGCTTTGCGTTCTGCAGGGCAATCCAGCTGCCGGGGCCAAGCTGGTCAACCTCTGCCTGAGCCATCTCCAGCGCTCTGGCACGTTCTGCGGCATGGCGCTCTGCCGCTGCCTGCCGTGCCTGCTCCTGCGCCAACTCCTGCTCCCGTTCAGCAGCGGCGCGGCGCTGTGCTTCCTCCTGCTGACGCTTGCGCTCCGCCGCGGCCTTCTGCAAGCGCAGCTGTTCGGCCCGGGCCTGGGCCTGACGCGCTGCCTCCTGACGCTTCTGCCGCTGGGAGAGCAGGACTCGATTTAAAGCGGATACCGTCTCGTCCAGAACATCGCTGAAATGGATCAGCTCCGGCAATCGCCGGATTGCACCTGATGCCAGACCCTGCTGGAAATCAAACCAGGGCGTAATGCCCAGGCGGACCCCGAAACCATTGGTCCACAAAACCTCAGAGGTTTCAGGCAGGCACGCAAGAAAGAAGCGCCGTTGTTCGTCTTCGCCCTCACCCGTCACATACCACTGGCCCTGGCAGCGGCCGGGCTCATCGTCATCTTCAACCTCTGGCTCCAGCCAGCGAAGGTCAAAGGTCAGCCGGGCGAGCGCCTCCTGCGTCGAGATAACCTCGGGGGCTTCGCCACGCAGAGTCGCAACCAGCACCCGCTCGATTCCCGCAAGGGCATCCGGCGGCAAGGGGCTGGGCCAGACCCGGGTCCAGACATCCGCAAGCCGGTCCGTGAGTTGCTCACCCACCTGATACAGGCGCTCAAGATCCTGGCCGGACAGCTCAGGGTCACCAACCCACACCAGCCATTCCAGCAGGCGGCTGGCGTGGCGCCAGTCTTCACTTTCCCGGCCGCCCTGCCATCCGATCTGCCGCAGCAACGGCTGCCAATGGCGGATCACAAAGTCCAGGATGGGCTCTGGCAGATGGCGCCCTGTCAGCGCGCGCCCTATGGTTGCCCGGGCCAGCTGATCCCCCCGCCGCTGACGGGCTGCGCCGGTCTCTGTCTCAAGCAGTCGCTGATGAAGCCGGCCGGACCGTTCCCGGCGACGTTCGGCATCCGTATACCACTGCTGACAGAACTGGGAAAACGCCGACAGGGAGCCAGTTTCAAAGAACGTGTTGATTATCCCGACCAGTTCCGTCAGCCGGTCCAGCAGTGCCTGTGATGAGCGCCCGCCGGAGTCGCTCCAGCCACGCCAGTCCTCCAGACTGTCCAGCCAGGGGACCAGTGGCGCAAGAAAGGCTTCAGGCTGGTCCGTTGCCAGCTGCCAGGCCAACGGGTACCGCAACCGTGCCAGCTGAGCGACCAGTACCGGATGCAGGCCTGAGGACCGCAGATACACATCCATAATACGATCGGCGAGATAAGCCGCGTTCACCTGACGGGTGGACCAGGGCTGGTCGAGGCCTTTCAACAGGTCACAGACGTTCTGGTCATGCTGTGCTGACCACTGCGCCTGCAACAGGTCACGCCAGGGTGCTGCAACGGGGTTCTTGCCAATGGGATACGGCAGGCCAGGCACACGAATTTCCTGGACCAGTCCGTGAATGGCATCCGGCAGTGGCGGGGATAACGCGCGCTCAGACATGGCAGGTGATATCAGAGTCAGACACTGTAGGATTCCGATACGGGTATAGCGTCACATTGCAGCACGGTATTGCCTGAAGATCCAGCGGTGACGCCCATCCGCACCGGTTCCCACATTGCATTGACCCGGTAAATGGCGCAGTATATCGATCCGTCAAATAATCACCCGCAGAGGCCGGCGGTGCACAGCCCGCAAGGCTTCGAGAGAGAACACCAGGAACACAACCGTATGTCCGGCAAGCAATTGGAAAACCTGAATGTGATCAGCAACGACCCGCTGATCACTCCGGAGGCACTGAAACAGAAAATGCCTCTGACCGACAAGGCCGCCGCCACTGTCACTAACGGTCGCCAGACCATCTATGACATTCTCGATCGCAAGGATCACCGTCTGTTTGTGGTGATTGGTCCCTGCTCGGTTCATGATGTGGATGCCGCCATGGACTATGCGCGGCGCCTGCGTGCGCTGGCCGACGAGGTGAGTGACACCCTGTTTATCGTCATGCGGGTATATTTCGAAAAGCCCCGTACTACCGTGGGCTGGAAAGGCCTGATCAACGACCCCCACCTGAACGATTCCTTTGATATCGAACAGGGGCTCCATATCGGTCGTCGCCTGCTGCTGGATATTGCCGAACTCGGACTGCCCACCGCC
>CAYMQO010000091.1:0-7542 GCA_964392405.1 uncultured Marinobacter sp. | reverse complement strand
ACGGCGTGGCGATGGCGACGATCACGTCCGGCTGATCACCAACAAATTTACGGGCAATCTGGCTGGCGATGGCCGCGTTACCCTGTGCACTCTCGTGCATGAGTATCAGGTTCTCGCCGACACGATAACCCCGCTCGGCCAGCTCGTCTTTGGTTCCTTCATGCACTGCATCCAGCGCGGGATGCTCGACGATCTGGGTGATGGCGACGGTTTTCGTTTCATCCGCCTGCGCCATTCCAACGCCGGCGACCAGGCCGGTCAGCAGAAGAGAACTTGCCAGAATACATGAAAAAGTCTTGGCCATGAGCCGTTTCTCCAGAAATATGGCGTATGGGCGACCGGGCAGTTCCGGACCGCAAAAACGGAGGCGGGAGTTTACCACAGGATGACAGTTTTTGCGTCACTATTAGTATCGGGCTGACATAGGCGCGAGCCTGGAAGTGCATCCGCGGACCGACTGCAAATTTCTGCGGTTTGCCTTTGACGGGGTCGGTTTACATGCCATAGTCTTCAGAGGCCGGCGTCAGCCTCGCCGGAAACTCCAACGATAACAATAACCAGGCCTGGTTCCACCCCGGGTGGCACCTGCCAGAGCCAGAGGTCTTCGGATAGATGACTAAACAACAAAAATTACCGCTGGACTTGATATATCACTGGGAAACCGCGCGGGCAGAAAAGGTCTATATGACTCAGCCGCTGCCAGATGGCCGGGTGGTGGATTTCACCTGGCGCCGGGCGGTTGGCGAAGCCAGGCGCATGGCGACGTATCTCAGGTCCCTGAACCTCCCTGAAAAAAGCCGTATTGGTATCCTTTCCAAGAACTGCGCCCACTGGATAATGTCGGACTGGGCCATCTGGATGGCCGGCCATGTGTCAGTGCCTTTGTATCCGACACTGAACGCCGACACTGTCAGCTACATTGTCGATCATGCGGATATCCAGGTGATGTTCGTGGGCAAGCTGGATGACTGGGACGCGATGAAGCCGGGCATGCCCGAGACGGTCCATTGCATCAGTTATCCGCTAAGCCCGCCCACGTCCTTCGAAACCTGGGACAATATCGTGGCGGCCAATGCCCCGCTGGAGACCAACCCCGCCCGTGAACCGGATGAGATGGCGACCATTGTCTATACCTCCGGCAGTACCGGGCGCCCCAAGGGCGTCATGCTGAGCTTCAGCAACCTGGCCTTCGCAGCGTCCGGCGCCGCCGACCGGCTGGAAGTCACCAGTGAAGACCGTTATCTGTCCTACCTGCCTTTGGCCCACGTATTCGAACGGTACGTTGGCGAGCTGGTATCCATGAACAAGGGGTTCCAGCTGTATTTTGCCAATACGCTGGACACGTTCGTGGAGGACCTGCAGCGTTGCCAGCCGACCCTGTTTATTGCGGTACCCAGAATCTGGACCAAGTTCCAGCACGGGGTTTTCGAGAAGATGCCCAAGGAGAAGCTGGACAAGCTGCTGAAAATTCCCCTGCTGAATCGTCTCATCAAGAAGAAGGTGCTCACCGGGTTAGGCCTGCAGCACGTCCGGTACGCCGGCTCCGGCTCGGCGCCCCTGTCCCATGACACGCTGGAGTGGTATCGGAATCTTGGGCTGGAGCTGCTCGAGGGTTACGGCATGTCTGAAAACATGGCCTATTCCCACACCACCCAGCCTGGCCGGGCCCGGACCGGTTATGTGGGTGAGGCTCTGCCGGGGGTAGAGTGCAAAATCGGTGAGCACGGGGAAGTGCTGGTAAAAAGCCCCACCACCATGATGGGCTATTACCGGGATGAGGAGCGAACAAAAGAAGCCATGACCGAAGACGGCTTCTTGCGCACCGGCGATGTTGGTGAAATTGATGAGCTGGGTCGCCTGAAACTGACGGGCCGGCTGAAGGAAGTCTTCAAGACCAGCAAAGGCAAGTACGTGGCTCCGGCGCCGATCGAAAACAAGCTGATGAGCAACGATAGTATCGAAGCGGTATGCGTCTCGGGTGAGAATCAGGTATCACCCTTCTGCCTGGTCATGCTGTCGGAATCCGCCCAGCAACAGCGGCAGGATCCCGCGACCCGGCAGCGCCTGGAAGCGGAGTTCACCGGACTGATCCGGGACGTCAACCAGACGCTGGACCCCCATGAGCACCTTCGTTTTATGGTGGTGGTCAGGGAGCCCTGGACCATTGAGAACGATTTCCTGACACCGACCATGAAGCTCAAGCGCAATGTGGTTGAAGACGCCTACCGGGCCCGGGTTGAGGGCTGGTATGCCCAGGGTCAGACCATTATCTGGGAGTGAGCGGAACATCAACGCCTCATTGCTGGCTGTAAGCCCGGGCTGAGCCGATGGACCGGCTCATCAGAATAATGGGCACGATGCCCGCCACCACGATGATCAGCGCTGGCAGGGCGCTGACTCCCAGCATTTCATCGGACGCATACTGGTAAACGTGCGTGGCCAGTGTGTCGAAATTGAACGGCCGCAGAATGAGCGTGGCTGGCAGCTCCTTCATGCAATCCACAAACACCACCAGTGCCGCTGTCAGCATGGTGCCCCGGAGCATGGGCAGATGTACCTGAAGCAGGGTGGCTGTCGTGCTTCTTCCCAGGGAGCGGGCAGCCATATCCATGCTGGGAGTGATCTTCTGGAGGCCGCTTTCGAGACTGCCGGCGGATACCGCCAGAAAACGCACCGTGTAGGCAAACACCAGCGCGAACGCTGTACCGCTCAGAAGTAGCCCGGTACTGACGCCAAACCAGTCCCTCATCCAGGTGTCTACCTGGTTGTCGAACGCAGCCATGGGCACGATCACCCCGACTGCCAGAACCGCTCCCGGCATCGCATATCCGAGGCTGGAAAGCCGCATAAGCGTGCGCATGGGACGGGTGTCATGGAGCCGGCGGCTGTAGGCGAGTATCAGACCGATCGCCAACGTGGTCAGGGCAGCGGCCGTTGACAGAAACAGGCTGTTGGTGGCGTTCTGCAAAAAGGCACCGGTCCAGCTCTGTTCGAAATAGATCACTGCGTAATGGCCCAGCACTACGGCAGGTATCACAAAGCCCAGCAGAATCGGTGCAGCGCAGACCCCGACACAGATCCACTGGCGCGGCCGGCTCATGACGAACCGCTGGATCGGCGCTCGACTGTCCCGTCCGGCGTACTGTTTCTGACGGCGCCGGGAATAGCGCTCCAGCGTCACCAGGATGACCACAAAGGTCAGCATGATCATGGCAATCTGCGACGCACCGCCGAGATTGCCCAGGTTCATCCAGGTATCGAACAGGCCTGCGGTCAGGGTCTGGACGGCAAAATAGTCCACGGTGCCAAAATCGTTCAGGGCTTCCATCAGTACCAGCGAAAGCCCCACTGCAACCGCGGGCCGGGCAATGGGCAGAACCACCCGGAAGAAAGTGCTCAGGGCAGAGTGGCCCAGGCTGCGACTGACCGCGAACAGCGACGGTGACTGTTCCAGGAACGCCGCCCGGGCCAGCAGATAAACATAGGGGTAAAGTACCAGCCCCAGCATCAGGGTGGCGCCCCACAGGCTGCGGATCTCGGGAAACCAGTAATCCCGGGCGCTTTGCCAGCCAAACCAGTCCCGCAGTGCGCCCTGTATGGGGCCGGCATACTGGAGCAGATCGGTATAGACGTAGGCGATCACATAAGCAGGAACCGCGAAAGGGAGCAGCAACGCCCATTCAAACAGCTTCCGGCCGGGAAACTCACACATGGTCACCGCCCAGGCGGTTGCCAGCCCAATACTCAACGTTATGACCGACACCCCGACCATTAACAGCACGGTTGTCCACACATAACGGGGCAGGGTGGTTTCCAGCAGGTGCGGCCAGATGTTGTCGTCAGGAAAGAACGCCAGCCAGGCGACGGAAAAGACCGGCAGGGCAACAATCGCCGTGATGACAGTGGCAGCAGTCAGCCACCGTTTGGAGGTGCGGCGCGGCGTCAGCGGGGACGGGGTAACCGGTACGTCGGCGACGTCGGCCTGGCTCATGATTATCCTGTGTGTGGCAAAAAGGCAGGAGTCTACCCAACAGCGCCCCTGGCATACAACGCCGGAGGTCAATAAGTCATCGGCCCGGGTTTCAGCCCGGGCCGATGGCTGCCTTCAGGCAGGCTAAAGCATCAGCGGTCGTAGTCGACCCGGTCGACCATGCGCACCGCCTCGGCGGCATTATCCGCAATGGTCTGCAGGGACAGCGTATCGGGATTCAGCTCCTCCCACCCGGCGACAATGCCGGTTGGCGGCACGTCCGGGTTGGCCGGGAACTCGCTGTTAGCCTCGGCATAAATCTGCTGGGCTTCGTCGCTGGACAGAAATTCCATCAGCGCAATGGCGTTGTCACGGTTCGGCGCGCTGCGGGTGAGAGCGATACCACTGATGTTGATGTGCGTACCACGGTCATCGGTGTTGGGAAACACAATGCGCACCTGCTCCGCTACCGGACGCTGTTCTTCGTCCTGCAGCATGACACCGTAGTAATAGCTGTTGCCAATGGCAACGTCACAGACACCCTCGGCAATGGCCTTGATCTGGTCCCGGTCACCGCCCTGGGGTTTGCGGGCCAGATTGTTTTTCAGTCCCTGCAGCCATTGCTCGGCTTCTTCTGCGCCGTGATGGGCGATCATCGCGGAAATCAGCGCAATGTTATAAGGGTGCTTACCGCTACGGGTACAGATGCGGCCTTCCCACTTCGGGTCCGCCAGTTCTTCATAGGTGGTAATGGCGCCTTCTTCGACCCGGTCAAGGGACGTGAAGATCATCCGGCCACGGGTGGTCAGGCCGAACCATTTGCCCTCCGGGTGGCGAAGGTTCTCCGGAATGTTCTTCTCCAGCGTTTCATTGTCCACGGCGGCGGTCAGATCCCGGTCCACCAGATCCGAAATGCGGGAAATATCCACTGTCATGACCACATCTGCCGGGCTGTTCCGGCCTTCCCGCTCCAGGCGCTCTGCCAGCCCCTGACGGGCAAAGATGACGTTGGTTTTCACGCCTGTCTCTTCCGTAAATGCGTCCAGCAGGGGCTTGAGCAGAAACTCCTGACGATAGGAGTAGATATTCACTTCACCGCTGGCGGCTGCGGGCAGTGGGGCAAGCGTAACAGCGCAGGCGGTGATGGCTGCGGCCAGTTTCATTTTCATAGCGCGATTCCGTGGCTGATCAGTAAAAGAAATCATTCTCATTACTTCCGTGGGTGCTGTCAACCAGTTCACAGTCTTTTCCCGGATAAGCTTTGTTACCATTCAGTGCTATGTTTCCGGACGATTTTTCTGGTTAAGTAAGCGCACTATTCCAACAAACTGATGCAGGTTCACAGCAGTCATGGCACAAACGGATCGACGAGAGCATATCCGCACGGCGCTTAATGCCAGGGTAAGCGTGACCCACGCTACATTGGGCAAGCGGGACTTTGCGACCCGTGACATTTCCGATGGTGGTGTATTTGTTGTCGTAGAAGAGGACGATTTCAAGCCAGGGCTCGGGGATGTTGTGGTCGTTCAGGTGCAGGGGTTGCCGGTGCCGGCCCCCGAGCTGCGCATGACGGTGGTGCGCCAGACCCCGGACGGGTTTGGGCTGCAGTTCATAGACGACTGACCGGTCAGAAACTGCCCTTTAAGGGAATATCCGCCGTTTGTGTTGACAGGTTGTGAATCCGGTCACGGCACGGTTTCTGGATTCAGGAGGACAATGGCCGGTGGTTGACACATAACAGGGAGGTGACGACATGGAGGTTGTCGAGAAACGTCCAGGTCAGAGGTGGAAGGTGGGGGTAACCCAGAAAAAAGTGTATGCACAGGATCTGGAAGTCGGCATGTTTGTGTCGGATCTGGACCGGCCCTGGCACCTGACACCTTTCCCGATCCAGGGCTTTTATATCCGTTCCCAGGACGATATCCGGGCGCTGATTTCCCATTGCCGCTGGGTGATGGTGGATGTGGCCGAAGACCGTGACAGTCTGGAGTATGATCACGCCGGCGCGCCCAGCTTCGCCCGCCGTACCACCCGCAAAATCCGTCCGCAGGATATTCTTGAGCTGCCACCGCTGCAGGTGAAAAACCCGGTGCGGCATCAGGCTTCCCGTTCTCTGAAACGGGAGCTGAGGGCCAGCCGGGTGCTGTTGACCCAGGCAGAGGACGCGATCCGCAGAGTGGCTGGCAGTTTGCGCAACGATATGGTGCCCGACCTGCGTTCCATATCGAAAGTGGCCCGTCAGATGACCGCAAGCGTCATTCGCAATCCCGATGCCCTGCTGTGGCTGGCCCGTGTGAAAGAGCACGATGACCATACCTACCGCCACTCCCTGCGTATGGCGGTCTGGGCGCTGGTGTTTGGGCGTCACCTGGGGCTGGAAGAGCCCTTGCTGGCCACGCTGGCCACGGGTTGCCTGCTGGCCCATGTGGGCAAGGCCGAGCTGCCCCGGGCCCTGTTGTTTAATGAATATCAGCTGGACGCTGCCCAGTATCAGCAGTTCCGTACCTATGTGGAGCAGGGTGCACAGCGACTGGAAGAGGCGGGGCTGCCACGGGGTGTGATCGCGGTGGTGCGCGGTCATCGTGAGCGTCACAACGGCTCTGGTTTTCCGGCAGGGGTTCGGGGTGATCGTATTCCGCTATTGGCGAAAATCGCTGGTCTGGTGGACTACTATGAAGCCCTGATCTCGCCACGGGAGGGCTATCAGCCCCTTACACCGGCACAGGCCGTGGGGCACCTGTTCGAGCTGCGCAACGTGGAATTCCAGGAAGACCTGGTGGAACAGTTTATCCGCGCGGTCGGCATCTATCCCATCGGTACCCTGGTACAGCTGACCAATGGCCAGCGTGGTATTGTCGTCTCTCACTCCCCCCGCCGGCGCCTGATGCCGACCGTTATGGTCATGACCGATACCGCGCAGCGTCCGCTGAAATCTGCAAAAATCATTGACCTGGCCTCCTGTAAAACCGGGCGCCCTCTGGATAAGACGTTGCGAATTGAAGGTTGCCTGCCCAACGGCACCGGCGGCCTTGACCCTGCCCGCTATGAGCCGGGTCGGGCTGAAAACCGTTGGAGTCTCCGCCGGCTGATGAGCGCCTGAGCCTGCATCCGCCCGGCGTACACGCCGGGCTTTCCTGTTCCTGAAGCGTTGCGCCAGCGGGCCGTGTCTGTGTTCCGGTGTGGCTCAACTTTCATGCACCCTTGAATTTTCCCGCCACTGTCGCAAGATATAGCGCTTGCTAACACTCACCCGCCGGTACTGGTCATGACTCTCCGACAGAATCAGGAAGCGCAGCCCGAATGGGCCCTGGAAATCGAAAACCTGTGGAAAAGCTACGGCAGTGGCTTTGAGGCTCTCAAGGGCATCAATCTGCAGGTGCAAAAAGGCGATTTCTTTGCGCTGCTGGGCCCCAACGGCGCCGGTAAATCCACCACCCTGGGGATCGTCTGCTCCCTGGTGAACAAGACCTCCGGGAAGGTCCGGGTGTTCGGCCATGATATTGATACCGACCTGGCAGCCGCCAAACTGAACCTGGGCGTTGTACCCCAGGAGTTCAATTTCAACCAGTTTG
>CAYMQO010000090.1:2221-7591 GCA_964392405.1 uncultured Marinobacter sp. | reverse complement strand
TCTCCCGTACGCCTCACTTCTTGCGACGCGCCATGAATGCCAGCTTCTGCAGCAGGTGCACGTCCTGTTCGTTTTTCACCAGGGCGCCATACAGCGGCGGCAGGGCATTGGTGGAATCGTGTTCCTGCACGACCTTGCGGGACAGATCGTCAGCCATCAGCAGTTTGAGCCAGTCAATCAGCTCGGAAGTGGACGGTTTTTTCTTGAGGCCAGGCACCTTGCGCACATCGAAAAAGACCTCCAGCGCATCCCGCACAATGTCCTGCTGGATGTTCGGGAAGTGGACGTCGACGATGGTTTTCATGGTGTCGTGGTCCGGGAACGAGATGTAGTGGAAGAAGCAGCGGCGAAGGAAGGCGTCCGGCAGTTCCTTCTCGTTGTTACTGGTAATCACCACAATGGGACGCTGCTTCGCCTTGACGAACTCCTGGGTCTCGTAAACGAAGAACTCCATGCGGTCCAGTTCCAGCAGCAGGTCGTTGGGGAACTCGATATCGGCCTTGTCGATTTCGTCGATCAGCAGGACTACCTGCTCGTCGGCTTCAAAGGCTTCCCAGAGCTTGCCCTTGACGATGTAGTTACGGATGTCCTTGACCTTCTCATCGCCCAGCTGGGAATCCCGCAGGCGGGAAACCGCATCGTATTCGTACAGTCCCTGCTGGGCCTTGGTGGTGGACTTGATATGCCAGGGGATCAGCCGGAGCCCGAGGCCGCGGGCCATCTCTTCGGCCAGCAGGGTCTTACCGGTGCCCGGCTCACCCTTGATCAGCAACGGACGCTGCAGGGCGACGGCGGCATTGACCGCCATCTGTAAGTCTTCGGTGGCTACGTATTTATCGGTACCGGTAAATTTCATGTTCGTAAATCCTGTCATTCTGAGTAGGCCATTCAGGGAGAAACGGGGATGGTCCGGAGCTTGTTTCCGTCGTTCGCCGTCCCCTGTCTGTGATTAATGGAAAACGAGTATAGGTTTTTTACCCTTCTCTGATAAGCGCTGCGGGATGCCATCCGGACACTGAAACCGTCAGTCGCTCCGGTTGTCCTGCCTGCCGGGCGGTTTCGGCCCGTCGGGATCGTCGTCCCTGTTATCGTCCGGAGAAGCCTGGTCCGTATCAACATTCGGCAGGCTGTCGAGATCCGAAAGGTCAAAATCCTCCAGGCCAAATTCATCGCTGTCGTCCCGCTGGAGCAGCGACTCTTCCAGCTCATCGGTCAGTTCGTCCGGCTGCTTCTCCGGCGGTTGGTCAGTCGGTGCTTTTTCATCCGTAACCGGGTCCACAACCGGCGGGATAGACGGCCGTTCGTCTTCTTTCGGCGGTACGTCGATGGCGTCCGTAAAGTCGTCGTCGCTGCCGTTTTCCGGAACAACGCTGGCGGGCGCTTCGGGATCATCTTCAGCCCTGCCCGGTTGGGATTCCGGTTCGACAGTTGCCGCCTGAGACCGGCGACGCCACAGGATCAGCCCCAGTACCATCAACAGCAACATGCCCGCACCGGCGCCAAGCCAGAGCCACAGGGAACGGGAGGAAGTCGTTGGATCAGCGCTGGCCGTGTCCGGTGCATCCGTCACGGGTACGGGCTCTTCCACGAGACTCAGGTCGACCGGGCTTTCAATCTCAGGGGCGGGTTCCGGGGCAACCTCGGGCTCCGGCTTGGGTGGCAGGGTCTCAGAGACGATTGAATCACCGCCTTCCGGGGTCAGTACGGCCAGCGTCTGGCGAAACTTCCGGGAAAAGGTTCCGCCATCGGCGGTTAACTCGAGCTGATACTGGCCAGGTCCCCTGAGCCCGCCAAAGCTGTCCCGGTAGATTCCATCCGCCGGTGGCTGTCCTTCATGGAGAATTCGGGTGCCACGACGCCCGTCTTCAGCCGTGAGGGTCAAACGGACGGTGATGACACCGAGGAAGTCCTTGTCGGTGATGGGCTCACCTGCCTCGCTGAAAAAGGCTTCCAGGTCCGGCGCCTCGCCGGCCTGGAATCGGGGCGGAATTGGCCGCACCTCCAGTTGCAGATCGCTGACGACCGTAACCCTGCTGCCCTCGCCCAGGGCTCCATCAAGCCGCCATTCTCCAGCCTCAGGCCGGTTTACTGTGATCAGGTCATAACCGGGCTCCCGGGCCCAGCGTACATCGTCACCGGGGTTACCGGCGGTGCTTCGCATATCATCGGGATGGACCAGAGCCAATTGGCGGGATTCAGACGGAGTACCGGAGAAAATCAGCGCGGTGAACTCCTCCACCCCGTTATCGACCATGAACCGGTTATCGGACAGCGGGAGCTCATTAACCGGAGCCGCCTGCCCGAGGGTATCCGCAAAGATCCGGCTCAGCTCATCCGCCGACCCTGCCACATGGGCCACACCGCCGGTCAGGTCAGCGATGGCACCGAGCAGATCCAGGTCTGCTTCCGCTGACAGCGCGATGGTGTGAATGGTCAGCCCTTGCGCGGCCAGTCCGGGGACGAGCTCGCTGAGAATACGCTCACGTTCCGCGTTATTTGTTGCCGGGCTGGTGTCGATATCTACCTTGCCATCGCTGAGCAGGATCAGGTGCGTATTGGCCAGGGACCGTTGCGGGGAATACCAGGAATCACTGGCGGTCTCGATGGCGCCGCCGATATTGGTCCTTTGAGCAACGGAGTTAATACCCGATGAACCGTCAATCAGTGCCTGGCGCTGCTCGTCCCCCAGCGCTCCGTGGGGCACCAGCATGTTAACGTCGCGCCCGAAGGTCCACAGGCCCACCGCGGTGCCATGGGGCAACAACCTGGCCAGCAGGCGCACGGCGGGCCGGCGCAGGTTACTCGGGTCATTCAGTTTCATGCTCCCGGAGATATCCACCACTACGCGGACATCCGGTGCGGCAGTCGCACTCCCGGCTGGCACCAGAGAAAGCATCAACGCGGCCATCAGGGCGAGCGTGAAATTCAGCTTTCGCAACCCCATGAACGGGTCCTCCTGTTATCAGCGGGGCAGTGTCTGCGGTAACGCCGCGCCCACTGGTTGCCAGTGTCAGCCGGTCAGAGAGTCAGCGGCGGGTAAACCGATACCGCACCAGATCCAGTATCCACACCAGAGCCATGATGACCGCTGCAACGCCCATATTGAAAAATGCCCGGGCGGCTTCTGCCGGTTCCCCTAGAAAGGTTTCGTAGGCCCCAAACAGCCATGCCGGCACCCACCAGCCATCCACCACCGTGGACTGAACCGGCGTTACCAGCAGTACAATCAGCGCAACCTTGAGCAGACTCCGTAAGCCATAAAGAGGCAGCAGACGGAACACCCGCGACATGGCCCAGTAGAAGAGAACAAAGCCGACGATATAAATGCCCCAGAACAGGGCATAGGCTGTCTGGGAGTCGGCATCCATGGTGGCGATCGCCAGTGATTCGGTCATAGCTTCAAATGTTCCTTCACAATACCCAACGAATGATATGTTCCTGCCAGACCTCGACCGCCACCTGATTTGACGGCGTCGCCCGGTTGGCGGCGGAAATGCCAGCCTTATGAACCGTGTCCGGCGACCCGGAACGCAAGGGGTGCCAGTCGGCCAATGGGCGTCCTTCAGCCAGGGTGCGATAGGCACAGGTCGTGGGAAGCCAGTTAAACTCCCGGACGTTTTCCGGCGTCAACCGGGTGCAGTCCGGTACCAGCTGCTGGCGCTGCTCATAATTACGGCAGCGGCAGGTCGCCGTGTCCATCAGGGGACAGCTCAGATCGGTATAGAAGACTTCACCGGTGTCGCTGTCCTGGAGCTTGGTCAGGCAACACAGGCCACAGCCGTCGCAGAGGGACTCCCACTCGGCGGCCGTCATTTCTTCAAGCCGCTTGCGTTGCCAGAACGGAATATCAGCCATCAGGCACCAAAATCCCTGAGCTTTTCCTTGAACGCCACTATGTAACTATCGGCTTTTTCAGGAAGTTGAAGATAGTAATCCTTCTCGGCGATGGCCTCCAGCACTTCCCTGCCGGTGGTTCGCGCCAGCTGCCGGTCGGGAGTAAGGACCAGATCCAGGGCATGAACGGGCTTGCCGAAAATCTTCCGCAGGTCATCCGGCAACTCGTCCCAGGAGTGGCCACGGCGCAGGTACAGGTAGGTCTCATCCCGCAGGCTGCTGCGGAACACGGAAACAAAGGTTTTTTCACTCATGCTGGTTTTCCAGTAATACCTTGATGTCATCCAGTACCGGCGCCAGGATCTGACCACGCCAGCCGGAGGCAAATACCTGCAACGCCTGGGGATCACTCTGACGCAGCAGGCTTTCCAGGCGTTTCCTCGGCGCCAGCAGTTCCACGGGCACGTCGGATTTCTCGGCGATCCTTGCCATGGGCTTTTTCACTTTGCGGTACTGATCCTGCTGAGGTCGGGTCAGGGGCCGCTCTATCAAAGGCTCCGGAATTTCGCCGGCCGCCAGGGCGTCCCGAATCAGCCCCAGCAGATGGTCGCCATAGCGCCGCACTACCACCGCAGGCACGTCATCCACCGCGGCCATGGCGCCGGTGGTTTCCGGCAGGCGATCCGCCAGATTGATCAGTCCGTTATCGGACAACACACGGTTCCGGGGGCGGTCCCGGCGGCGGCACTCTTCCTCACGCCATGTCACCAATGCCTTGAGCACGCCCTGCTTTTCCGGGGACAGATGCCAGCCCCCTCGCAGCTTCAGGTACCAGTTTTCTGGCTCTGAAAGTGCCAGCAGATCGGTGGCGAAACGCCGGGTTTCCTCAGCCATGGCCTCTGGCATTCCCCGGGCTTCAAGCTCGACCGTCACCCACTGGTACAGGGCGGGCAGGAAGCGGATATCATCCAGCGCATAGCGCAACTGATCATCACTAAGGGGCCGGGCGAGCCAGTCGGACCGGGTGGCGGATTTATCCAGGGTTTCCCCAAAAAGGTTCTCAACCAGTCGGCCATAGCCCATGGAAAAGCCGGCACCCGCCAGTGCTGCTCCGATTTGCAGGTCCAGCAGGCCGGCGGGCTCCAGTTTCAGCCAGTGGCGAAACAGCTCCAGGTCCTCCCCCATGGCGTAGAGCAGCTTGACGGAATCCGGATCCGCTAACCGTTCCCGGAAACGGGCTGACTGCTCCACTACCGACGGCTCCGCCAGCCGCAGGGAGTCACCGGCGCCCAGCTGGACCAGTCCGGGAATCGGGTAAAAGGTGGAGACCCGTTCAAACTCCGTATCGAGGGCCAGCGGCTGATGCCGATGGGCATCCAGCCATGCATCCAGCTCCGCGACGGTGTTTAACCACTCGGGTTTTTGCACCGACGGCACTGGGGGTAAAGCCTGAGTCATGAAATCTCCTGGTTTGCCTTATCGGCACTAGTCGGTGAGCGGCTTGCGGCCCCGGAACGCGTGGGTCAGCGTAAAACC
>CAYMQO010000090.1:0-2121 GCA_964392405.1 uncultured Marinobacter sp. | reverse complement strand
GAAAAATTCTGGCAGCTTTCGCAGCGACGCACACCGGACATGGCGGCCGCCAGCGCCCCGGCCAGTCGCTCACCGCCACCGCGACCTTTCTCCAGCAGATGGAATGCCATGCGCTGGGCGGTTTTCTGCCCCACACCCGGCAAGCACCGCAACGACTCAACCAGCTCATCAACCAGCGGACTAAAGGCCATCGGAACTCCTGCATGACATCTCTAAAGGGCTCCGTCCAGCGCCGTTCGCTTACAGCAGGGAGCCATCAAGGTTAACGGCAATCAGAACGGCATCTTGAAGTTGTCAGGCAGGCCCATGCCGGACATCATTCCGGACATACGCTCTTTCTGCCCGGCTTCTACCCGGCGGACCGCGTCGTTAACCGCTGCTGCCAGCAGGTCTTCCAGCACTTCCCGGTCTTCGGACAGCAGGGAGTCGTCAATGGACACTTTGCGGACGTCGTGACGACCGTTCATGGTGACCTTGATAAGACCACCACCGGCTTCACCGGTGACCTCCGCTTTCGCAGCCTCTTCCTGCGCCTTCTGCATTTCTTCCTGCATCTGTTGGGCTTTTTTCATCAGATCGCCCATGCCTTTCATCATGTTGTCTACCTCTTGCGTGGGTTGCGCCTCTAGCCCGCAGGATTTTCCAGCGGCCGGATACTCTCTTTGACGACCCGACCCTCAAACCGTTCCACAATGGCCTGTACCAGGGGGTCCTCGGCGATGGACTGCTCCGCCTGTTGCTGGCGCCGGGCCCGCTCCCGGGCCTCCCAGGCGGCCGGGGTCTGGTCACCGGCGTCCCCCTGTACGACTTCCAGCTCTGCATCATTGCCAAATGCCGCCTTGAGTCGCTCCTGGATTTTCTGCTGGTGGCGACTGGTGAGCAACCGGTAATGGCCCTCGTCCAGGGTCAGCAGAAACCGGTTACCCTCCCGTTGACAGGCGGCCTGGCTGGCAAGGTTGCCGGGCATACCGACAATGCCCAGCTTGCGGAAGTCCCGTTGCCAGACAAACCCTTCTGCATCCAACATGGCCTGGGGCTCTTCCGGTATGTCCGTAGGTGCTGCCGGCTCCGGAGCGGGCGGTGTCGCACCCGGCTCAGCGGGAGCGGACTCCTCAACGGCTGCCTCTTGCGGGGGCTCAGGCGCTGGCTGGCTGGTTGCTTGCGTCTGCTCAGCCGGGGGTGCCTCCGCACCGGTATCCCAGGGCACGTCATCCTCGTCGTCAGCGCCGGCCGCCAGCTGATCGGCCAGGGCCATCAGACTCTCATCTTCTTCGCTTACCGCAGAGGTGTGTATGGGTGCTGGCGCCGGTTCTGCAACTGGGGGCGACGACGCTGGCTCAGGCTCAGGCGCAACGGCTACCGGCTCGGCTGGACCTTGTGCTTCCGGTCCGTCAGAGGTGACGGGTGTATCTGGTGCCGGAACCTCAGCAGGCGCGGGAGGCGCAGGCGCAGGCTCCTCAGCACCCGGCTGGCTTTCACCACCACTGCCGTCACCGGCAGGGCTGCTTTCCCGCCCTGCTCCCCCGGCACGGCTGGTGCCGGTCACGGGGGGATCGCGGTGGGCGGCGCCGGGGCGGAATGCCAGCATTCGCAACAGGATCATCTCAAAACCCATGCGGGCGTCCGGCGTAATCTCCAGATCCTTGCGCCCGACCAGGGCAGCCTGGTAGAACAATTGCGCATCCTCAGCGCTCAGCTCCCGGGCGAGTTTCTGAACCCGGTGGGCATCTCCCATGGCGTTGTCCGCGCTGCCCGGCACCACCTGCTCCATGGTCACCCGATGGAACAGGGAGAGCAGGTCCGCCAGGATGGCACTGAAGTCCGGTGCAAAGCCCGCGATGCGGTCGATTTCAGTCAGCAGGCCTGGCCCGTCATTTCGCACCAGAGCATCCACCAGGGTTTCGATATCGCTCTGATCAATGGTACCCAGCATGCTGCTGACGTCATTGGCCGCCAGCTTCTGGTTACCAAAGGCGATGGCCTGGTCGGTCAGGCTGAGGGCATCCCGCATACTGCCGTCAGCGGCCCGGGCCAGCTGCCATAGGGCTGGGTCTTCAAAAGGAATGTTCTCTTCGCCCAGCACAAAGCGCAGATGGTTAACGATATGTTCCGGGGTCATGC
>CAYMQO010000089.1:0-7679 GCA_964392405.1 uncultured Marinobacter sp. | reverse complement strand
GACGAGGAACGACAGCAGGCCGACGAACTGTTGCGACGGCTGTAATGTCCCGCAAGATGCCACGACATCGAACCCATTTCCGGATTCTACTGACTGACCTTCTATGACCAACACTTTCTGGATCATCACCGCGTTACTGGTCGCCCTGGCGTTCCTGTTCATTCTCTACCCGCTGTTCTTCAGCCGCCCGGAAAAGAGGGCTGCCACAGACCTGCGCAACCAGAACCTGCTGGCTTATCGCACCCGTCTGTCCGAGCTGGAAGAAGAGTATCAGCAGGGCAATATCGACGAAGACAACTTCCAGATGCTGCGGGAAGAGCTCGCTGGCGCCATGCTGGATGATGTCGGCGACGAACAGCCAGTGGAAGAAGTGCGGGCGACCGACCTGCGCATGGACCACCGCCGCCGGAGCACCCGCGCCGTTGTCGTTCTGGCCGCTCTGCTGTTGCCAGCGGGGGTCTATCTGCTGTATGACAAATGGGGAGCACTGGATCAGGTTGAACAGTATCAGGCCATGGTTGAGCTGCAGCAGAACGGCGACCGCATGGCGCAGATGTCCGTGCTGACCCGCCGGCTGGCGGAACGGCTGGAGGAACAGCCCGATAATCCGGATGGCTGGGCCATGCTGGGCCGCAGTTACATGCAGATGGAGCTTTATCCCGAAGCGGCCGCGGCGTTTGAACGGCTGGCCGCGGTTGCCGGGCCGGATGAGGCCCAGGCGGTGGCCTGGGGATTATCCGCACAGGCCTGGTTCTTTGACAGCCAGGGAGCCATGACTGAAGAAGTGAGCCGCGCCATGGACCGCGCCCGGGAACTGGACCCGGATGAGGTCAATACCCTTGGTCTGCTGGGCATCCACGCGTTTGAACAGCGTAAGTTCGAGGACGCCATTCGCCATTGGGAAAAAATCATCGAAGTGGCGCCGGATCATCCCCAACTGGGCGCTATCCGTGAAGGTGTCGCCCGGGCCTATCAACAGCTGGGCATGGACGTGCCGGAACATATTCAGGAAGGGTCAGGTGCTGAAGATGCGGCCATCTCCGACCGGGGCGTTACGGTACGGGTAGAAGTGGATGAAGCCTTTGCGGACCAGATCGAGCCCGACACCACGCTGTTTGTATATGCCCGTACACCGGACATGCAATCCGCGCCCCTTGCCGTTGCACGGTTGCGGGCGGGGCAGTTGCCGACGGAGTTGCGGCTTGATGATCGCCTCGCCATGGCGCCCCAGTTCCGGATTTCCGGGGCTGAAGAAGTGGTGATTGCGGCCCGTATCAGCGCCTCCGGATCGGCCACGCCACAGCCTGGCGACTATCAGGGTATCCGGGAAGAGCCCGTGCCGGTGGTGAGCGGAGACAGCGAGCCGGTAACCCTGGTTATTGACGAGCAGCTGTACTGATAAGTCCGGGCCCCGGCAGCAAGGGCGAGAGCTCTTCGGGGCCGGGACACGAAAAACACTGGTAACCTGGTGCTCAGGGGCGGATTCCCGCCGGGTAAAAGTCCGGTAGCCCCGGTTTTCTGCTGCGGTTTTGGCGATCCTGCTGCCAATCCCGACGGGCCTGCCTGAGGGCAGCTTCCAGAGATTCACCTTCCGGTGCCGTTTCAGGCGCCGGTCCGAACAGTGCCCGTTGCCATTGACTGACCTTCTGGCGGAGATCTTCCTGATCGAGCTGCTCAAGGGCGGCTTCCACCGTGGCACAGCGTTGCCCGGTGAGTAACCGGGCCCAGACCGGAAACTGGGTGAAAAATGCCGGATCCAGGGTCCGGGCCTGGTGGGCGACCATGGCGAACGCCGTCTGTTCCCGCGACGTGCTCAGGTCGCTATCCTGACCGCGACCCACCGGACGCTTCCGCTTTATCCGCACTTGCAGCCACCAGGCTGCCATGGTTGTCAGCCATCCCAGTCCGAACAGGGCGGCGAGTAACGGCCAGACCCAGTGAGCCTCTGAAGTTTCGTACTCAGGGGAAGTCAGCGACAGGGCGTCCTCCGTAGTGTGAGAGGGGCTCTGTTGTGACTGAGCTCCGGCATTGCTCAGCCCCGTCAGTTGCAGGGTCCGCGCAGGCAGTACGGCGACTTTTTCCCGGTCTTCCGTCACATCCCACCAGGGCACTCGAATTTCCGGCAGCACGACCTCACCGCTGTGGCCGGGTACCGGGACCAGAGCCAGGGTCTGTTCCATCTGACCGACAACCCGTTCATCCGTCAACGACGACTGGCGCTGAGCCGGTTCCGGGTAGGCGCGCAGGGCATCCGGGTAGGCCGGGGTCAGGTCAGGTAGTGTGGCTCCCGGCAGCCCCTCGGCGGTCAGCACCAGAGTTCGGGTAAGGTTGGCGCCGGGCTTCACCGGGCTGCTTATGTCCAGCCCCCGCTCATGGATCTCCACGGCATTGGCCGGCAGCCAGTGACGGCCGCTGAAGCTGGCCGGTATATCCTGAATCTCAAGGGGAAACAGGATGGCTGAGTCGCTGATCGGGTATCCATGGCCCCGGGGATGCCGTGCCGTGCCGTGAAATTCGACAGGCGGTAACTGCAACTGACCTGGCTTCTGGGGGAAGAGTGCAAAGTTGCGCTCGACGACGCGGTAGCTTTCCCCATTCAACAGTTCCCGGTACTGCTTCTGTTCACCCAGCTGCTCGATAACCACATCGGGATGTTCGGGATTTTGCAGTTGCCCCTGGATGACATCGTTGCTGTAGAAAAGCCGTACTCGCAGATGCAGCTGCTGCTGTACGTAGAGCCGGTCCTCACTGGCGGAGAGTTCGATAAACGCCTGCCGGGGCGGGTCGGGCTGTGCTGAGACCCATAACGGTACCAGGACAAACAGAACGGCCAGCACAAGGCGCAGCGGGCCGGTGGTGAAACTTACCATGGTGTGTCGTTCTCATCAGGTTGCAGGTCGCGGCTCCAGGATTGCTGCAGGAACTTCCGTCGCAGCAGTCCGCCGGGATCATCCGGCACTCGTCGTAGCCATTGCTGTTGGGATTCGCTGAGGGCGTCGATCTGTGGTCCGTCACCTTCGTTCTGTCCGGCGACGCCTTCTGCCGTCTCCTCCTCACCGTTCTCCTTGGCCTGATCCGCGGGACCGGGGGATGAGCCGGTATCCGACGGCTGAGGGCGTTGTGGGGCAGCCTGCCCGGGTTCACTCTGTTGCCCCGAAGCATCGGATGATTCATCTCCGGACTGCCCGTCAGGCGTGGAGGGGGAATGCTCCGACCCGGAGTCCGAGGGATTTTCGCTTTCTTCCGAGCTCCCTTCGTCCTGACCTTCGCCCGGATTCGGCTTATCCATTCCCTGCTGGTCTTCATCAGAATCCGATGACTGGTTCTGCTGCTGCCGCTGCTGCTCCTGTTCCAGGTATTGCTTCAGCCGCTGGTGGTTCTGCCGCGCACCTTCGTGCCCCGGGTCGCGGTCGATGGCGGCCTGCCAGGCCTCCAGTGCTGCTTCGGGCTTTCCAGCATGGGCCAGAGCATTGCCGCGGTTGAAGTGACCCATGGGGGAGTCATCCCGGGCAAACGCGTCGGCAGCACTGCTATATTCGCCATTGCGATAGAGCGCGGTACCCTTCCACAGCGGGTCTTTCAGACGGGCGGCGGCGCCGGCGGGATCTTCAGCGATCAATTCCGGTGCCCGCTGCTCCGGCGTCTGCCAGAGATCCTGCCAGCCTGCGCCCCAGTCCGCGGCTTCTGCCGGGCCCGCTGGTGCCCACCAAAGGCCGACCACCAGCACCGCCAGCGCACCCTGTCGCCAGCCCAGCAGCGCCAGGGGTATGGCCAGCCACAGCAGCCAGTAGCCTTCGTCCTGGCGGCGCTCGCGGGTGCTCTCCCGGGCCGCCGTCTGCCAGGCGTTATGATCCTCCGCCCGCAGTCCGAGCCGGGCAATATCCTGATCGGTTGTGGTCATCCGCAAGGCCCCACCGCCGGTGGCGGACGCTGTCTGCTCAAGCTCGCTCAGGCTGGCATGGGCGATGACCACCCGGCCGCCCTCCCGAATAAATCCCCGTTCCGGCATCGGCACCGGGGCGCCGGTTTCAGTGCCGGCCATCAGACCGAAGAGCTGCCATGGGGTATCGGCCAGTTGCTCGCGGATTGCCTCGCCGTAACGGGGGTTGAGGCTGTCGGTGATCAGCAGGATACGGCCCCGCCCGGGCGCGCCCTGGTTCAGCAGTTCGATGGCGCGGGCGACCCCCAGGTCGGCCCGGTTGCCGGCAGCGGGCATGATTATCGGATCGAGAGCCCCCAGCATGCCCTCGACGGTGCGCCGGTCATCGGTCAATGGTGTGACCACATAACCATCGGCGGCGTAGACGACCAGGCCGGTAAAGGCGCTTTCTCGGGCCGCCAGCAGATCATGGATTTTCCGTTTCGCCCGGGTCAGCCGGTCCGGTTCCACGTCTGCTGCCAGCATGGACAGGGACAGATCCAGCACTACCACGAGTGAGTCATCGGGCTGCTGTAACGGGGAAGGGGCGGAACGGAACGAGGGCCCCGCCAGCGCGACAGCCATCAGTACCAGCATCAGGGGCGCCACAAAACGGGCACGGCGGGCGGACGGCGTATCGCCGTGGCCGTCAGGCAGTAACGGCTGAAGCAGTGCCCGGGGAATCACCAGGTGCCACTGGCTATGGCCCGGGCCGCCATAACGCTGCAGCCAGATCACCAGCGGCACCAGCAACAGTATCAGCAGCCAGAGCGGGCGCAGGAACTGGAATTCGCTCATGACAGCCCCCTGCCGGTCATCATCGGTATCCGTGTGAATCCGAAACCCGAAAGCCAGAGCGCGAGGGCCATGGCGGCTGGCCAGGCATAGAGCTCCGTAACCGGGCGCCAGCTACGGCCTTCCAGTTCCATGGGTTCCAGCCGGTCGATTTCCTGATAGATGCCCTGCAGCTCTTCAATACTCCGCGCCCGAAAATACTGACCGCCGGTGGCGCTGGCAATATCCCGCAGCAGCGCTTCATCCAGATCGCTGGAGGGATTGACCCGCTGGATGCCAAACAGCCCGCGGCGAATGGCAGACTCGGCCCCGATACCAATGGTGTGGATGCGTACGTTGCTGGCCGCGGCCAGGTCGCGGGCGTTCTGAGGGCTGAGCTCGCCTGCGGTATTGGCGCCGTCGGTCAGCAGGATCAGCACCCGGTGCTCCTGTGGACGCTCCCGCAGGCGTTTGACCGCCAGGCCAATGGCGTCGCCGATGGCAGTAGCACGGCCGGCCATGCCGAGCCCGGCTTCAAACAGCAGGGTTCTCAGGGTTTCGTGGTCAAAGGTTAACGGCGCCTGCATATAGGGCTCGGTACCAAAAAGTAAAAGCCCCAGCCGGTCGCCCTCACGACGGTCAATAAAATCGTCCAGTACGACTTTCAGGGCCTCCAGCCGGTTCAGTACCCGGCCCTGCAACACCATGTCGCGTTCTTCCATACTGGGCGAAATATCCACCGCCAGCATCAGGTCGCGGCCGGTAACGGTCATCTGGGTGTTCTCACCGATATGCTGGGGACGGGCCAGTGCCAGCACCAGCATTATCCAGGCAACAGCCAGCAGCAGCTTCAGCCATCGGTTGCTGCCCTGGCTTTGCGTGCTCACACCGGGCAGATGGGCGAGGCGGCCCTGTATGGGCAGCGCTGGCGCGCGTATTGCGCTGGTGCCTTTCCGGCCCGGACTGAGGTGGTGTAACAGCCAGGGCAGGGGCAACAGTAACAGCAGCCAGGGCCAGGCGAGGGTTACCATCGTTGCCTCCGGATCCACTGAGCCGCCAGCTGCCGGGCCTGCACGGGGGAGAGGTCGGCATCCGGACGATAGCAGGCGTCCACCAGGGACTGCCACTGATCACGGGTCGTGTCCGAGGTGCGTGCCAGAAAGTCCTGCCATCCCTGGCCGCTGAGGGCTTCCGGGCTCTGTTCCGGGTAAAGATGGATAGCGCTCTGTTTTAGCAGACGGTTGAGTGTGGCGTACCATTCGGGACCAGCCTGATCCGTTGCGCCCAGGGTGGCGCCGAGATGTTCAAGTTGTGCCAGCGCCTCACGTCTGGGTGCAGTCCGGCGGTGCCAACGCCAGAGCCAGATGCCACCGATGACCAGTATGCCGGCGACCAGTGCCGTCAGCAGCCACCAGCCCGGCGCCGGCGGCCAGGGGCCAGCCACTGGGGGCGTATCGATATCCTGGAGTTGCGCCAGTACTTCGGACGGAATCACAGCAGCCGGCCTCCCGCAGACGTCAGGCCATGCATCACCGTCAGGGGCTCTTCCCTGGTATACAGGGAGAGCCCGGTGACACCGGTCTGGCGGAACAGGTTGCGCAGTTTCGTCTGGCCGGAGCGCGCGCTGTCCTGCCAGGCCTGCTGAAGGGCAGAGTCTGAGCCATTAAACCAGAGCACGCCTGCCGGGCCGGATACTGCGTAGCTGCCCTGATCCGGCAGGCGTTCATCCAGGGGGTCAGCGATCACCACGGCGGTCACCTGGTTGTGCATGGCGAGACCCGCCAGCAGGGCCCGACTGTCTTCATTAACAGCGGCGAAATCGCTCACAATAAAGACGCGGCTGCCGGTATGTGCGATGCGCCGGGCTTCGGTCAGCGCCTCGTTCAGCGGGTTGCCGCTGATCGCCCCGTCAGCGGCCGGTTGCTGGCGCTGGCCCTCCGCCAATGCGTTCAGTAACTGCATCACCGAGCGCCGCCGGCGGGATGGCCGAACCACAGCAGTGGCAGCCCGGCCGCCGAAGACAATACCCCCCGCCTGATCACCGGACCCATGGGCGACCCAGGCCAGCAGGGACGCCAGTTCCGCCGCCCGTACCTGCTTGTAGCTGCCCTCGCTGGCGTAGAACAGGGTCGGACTCAGGTCAGTAAGCACAAGCACCGGCCGCTCCCGCTCTTCTTCATAAACCCGGGTGTGAGGTTCCTGACGACGGGCGGTCACCCGCCAGTCGATGCGTCGTACGTCGTCTCCGGCCTGGTAGGGCCGGATTTCCGCCAGCGACATACCGCGACCCTGCAGCAGGGAATGATAGTTTCCTCGGCGCTGGCGCAGTGCCCGCCGGGCGGAGGGTAACTGGAGGGTACGGGCCTGCGCCTGCAGACGCAGCAGGTGGTCGAGATCTGCAATTACCCGATGCCCGGGCGCTGCGGATGCGCCGCGTCCCAGCGCTGTCAAACCGCTCTTACGCACTGACCGGCACCCGCTCAAGCAGGCGCTGGATTGCCTGATCCGGTGTGACCCCGGCCGCTTCGGCCTCAAAGCTGAGTATCAGGCGGTGCCGCAGCACATCCGGCGCCATGGCGCGGACGTCGTCCGGGGTGACGTAATCACGGCCGTCCAGCCAGGCCCGGGCCCGGCTGCACCTGTCCAGGGCGATGGTGCCCCTGGGGCTGGCGCCGAATGACAGCCAGCGGGCGAGTTCATCATCCAGCGCCAGCGGGTCCCGGGTCGCCAGTACCAGCGCCAGCACATAGTCTTCCACCGCCGAAGACATGTAGACGTCGGCAACGGCGCTGCGCGCAGCGTTCACCTGATGGGCGTCCAGTCGCTCAGGTGCGGCCGCCTCCGGCTCGCGGCTCTGACGGCGCACCAGATGCAGGATTTCACGCTCAGCCGACGACTCCGGATAGCCGATCAGCACATGCATCAGAAAGCGATCGAGTTGAGCTTCTGGCAGAGGATAGGTACCTTCCTGCTCGATAGGATTCTG
>CAYMQO010000088.1:1859-7682 GCA_964392405.1 uncultured Marinobacter sp. | reverse complement strand
TGGTGCTGCTGGTCTGGAGCGCTAACCGCTTTGTCGACGGCGCCTCCGTTACTGCTGACTACGCCGGTATGCCACCCCTGCTGATCGGCATGGTTGTGGTGGGTTTTGGCACCTCAGCGCCGGAAATGGTAGTGTCGGCGCTGGCTGCGTCCCAGGGAAGTCCGGGCCTGGCGCTGGGCAACGCCTATGGTTCCAACATCACCAATATTGCCCTGATTCTGGGCATTACAGCCGTTATAGCCCCCATAGCCGTTCACTCCCAGGTCATGCGCCGGGAGTTGCCCATTCTTTCACTCGTTACGGCTTTTGCTGCCTGGCAGCTTTTCGATGGCGAGCTCAGCCGGCTGGATGCCTTTGGCCTGCTGATTGTGTTTGCGCTGTTGCTGGGCTGGAGCATCTGGTCCGCGATCCGCAGTCCGTCTGACCCCATGGCGTCGGAAGTCTCTGCCGAGCTTTCCACCCAGTCCATGACCATTCGCAAGGCGCTGTTCTGGCTGGTCGCCGGGCTGGTGCTGTTGATTATCAGCTCCCGTATTCTGGTGTGGGGCGCGGTCGACCTGGCGTCGGCGTTCGGGGTAAGCGACCTGATTATCGGCTTGACCATTGTTGCTGTCGGAACGTCGCTGCCAGAGCTGGCGTCTTCCCTGATTGCAGCCCGCAAGGGGGAGCATGACCTGGCCCTGGGCAATATCCTCGGCTCCAACCTGTTTAATACCCTCGCGGTGGTAGGTATTGCGGCCATGATTTCACCCATGGCCGTTGCCAGCGAAGTACTGACCAGGGACATCCCGGTCATGGCAGCGTTGACGGTGGCCCTGTTCATATTGGGCTACGGTTTTCGCGGACCGGGCCGGATCAATCGCCTTGAAGGCGCGCTCCTGCTGGCGGCATTCGCCGGTTATACCGGGTATCTGGTGTTCACGACGTTCTAGGATGCCGTAGTGGCAGTCCTTCAGCCAACGACAGAAACGATAGCCTCACAAACCTGATCGTGTGTGAGGCCAAGCCCCTGTACGGTGATGTCGGCATAACGGGTGTACAGGGTAAAGCGCTCATCAAACAGCTCCGCCAGCGTCTGATCCGGCCGGCGGGAGATACCCCGGGCGCTATAGTCGCCGATACGGGTCATCACTTCCTGCAGGGGGATATCGAGAAAGACCACAGTACCGCCCTGCTTGAGATGCACCATGGCCGCGTCGCTGTATACGGCACTGCCCCCGGTGCTGATGACGTGACTCTCCACCGACAACCCCAGCAGAACCTGCTCTTCAATCTGACGGAGCACCTGGTACCCGTCGTCATCAACAATGTCCTGCAGGGTACGCCCCGTTTGCTGCTGGATCAGCAGGTCAGTATCCACAAACCCCAGGCCCAGGCGTTTGGCCAGAAGCACCCCGACGGTGCTTTTACCGCTGCCGGGCATACCTATAAGTATCAGGTTTCGCCCGTCCATGGTCAGCCTTCCCTCCGCTCCGCCGCCTGGCACGCGGCAGCGGTGAACAGAACATCGGTGGATGAGTTCAGAGCGGTCTCGGTGGAGTCCTGGATGACGCTGATCACGAAGCCAATCGCCACAGCCTGCATGGCAATATCCGCGGATATCCCGAACAGGCTGGTCGCCAGAGGTATCAGCAGCAGAGAACCACCGGCCACACCTGAAACCCCACAGGCCGCCAGCGCGGATACGATGCACAGCAGCAGCGCGGTCGGCATATCGACCGGGATACCTAGAGTGTTCGCCACCGCCAGAGTGATAACCGAAATGGTAATCGCGGCCCCGGCCATGTTGATGGTCGCGCCCAGGGGGATGGAAATCGTATAGGTGTCCGGATCCAGCCGCAGCCGTTCGGACAGCGCCATGTTCACCGGTATGTTGGCCGCTGAACTGCGGGTAAAGAACGCGGTAATTGCACTGCCCCGCAGGCAGGCGAACACCAGTGGATAGGGGTTCCGGCGGGTGTGGAGAAACACGATCAACGGGTTGGACACCAGAGCCACAAAGAGCATACAACCGACAATGACCGCTAGCAGATGGGCATACTCTAGCAACGCCGTTATGCCTGTATCCGCGAAGGTGTTTGCGACCAGCCCCAGGATACCCAGGGGCGCAAAGCGAATGACGAAGTTAACAATGCCAGACACGGCTGCAGACACATCATTCAGCACCTTACCAGTGGCGTCGCTGGCCTGTCGCAGCATAAACCCGAGCCCTACAGCCCACGCCAGGATGGCGATAAAGTTGGCTTCCATCAGCGCTGTTACCGGGTTTTCCACCATACTCAGCAGCAGGTTCCGCAGCACCTCCAGAATGCTGGTAGGCGGCGTGGCAGCGACCTCTGGCATATCCAGAGTCAGTGTAAGCGGGAACATATAACTGGCAACCACGGCAATGACCGCTGCTGCCAGGGTACCGGCGGCATACAGCAAGAGTACGCTGCGAATGTGAGTTGGCTGGCCCTTCTCATGGCCTGCGATGGCCGTTGCCACAAGCACGAAGACCAGAACCGGAGCGACCGCTTTAAGGGCCGAGATAAACAGCTCGCCCAGCAGGCTGAACGACCTGGCGGTGTCCGGTGAGATCATCGCCAGCACCACACCGGCAATGATGCCGATGGTGATCTGCGGAATCAGGCCCAGTCTCAACAGCGGGCGGAGAGGGTTTAAACCTGAGGCCATGGTACGCTCCGGATGACTTCTCTTTAACGAATACTACTCACTCATCCGCTCGTACCCGAACACATAAGTCAGTCTGGTTGAAGATGGGACGCCTGACGTTTACCGAATGATTTTCAGACACGACAGTAAACGGCGTCAGGCCGGAATTATCCGCAGATAGTTAGCAACCTTCAAGCTGATATACCGAACGTCGGAAATAGGGCCGGGCATGGACTTGTCCGGCCCAAGCCCGGCCCTGACCTGTGAGCACCCGCCGGATCAGCGGCATCAGAACGGCAGGTGTTCACAGTAAAGTGGGTGTTAGCCGGTAATCAGCACCGCCTTTACATTCACAAACTCGTGCATACCGAAGCCACCGTGTTCCCTGCCATAACCGCTGTCTTTCACACCACCAAACGGGATGTTAGGCAACGCCAGGTTATAGCCGTTCACATTCACCATGCCGGTATCGAACTCATTCCGGGCCATGTCGATGGCACGGGATTCGTTCTCACTGAAAATACCGCCGCCCAGCCCGTAGATGGAGTCGTTGGCAACTTTCACCGCCTCCGCTGCATCCTTGACGCGAATCAGTGAGGCCACGGGGCCGAACAGCTCTTCGTCATAGGCTGGCTGACCGGGGGCGACGTCTTCCAACACCGTCGCGGGGTAGAAGCTGCCCTTGCCTTCGGGAATCTCGCCACCTAACAGGCAGGTGGCGCCGTTATCCACTGATCTACGGACCTGCTCGTGCAGGCCATCACGGAGGTCCTTTCGGGCCATGGGACCCATGGCGGTCTCTTTCCGGGTCGGGTCACCAAAGGAGACTTTTTTCATCTGTTCCAGATACGCGTCGCGGAACTTGTCGTAAATGGCGTCTTCCACAATAAAACGCTTGGCCGCCACGCAGGTCTGACCCGTGTTGTAAACGCGGCCCTGCACGCAGTACTTTACCGCCTTCTCAAGGTCGGCATCGGCCAGAATCAGATAGGCATCGTTACTGCCCAGCTCCAGCACGGTTTTCTTGAGTACTTTGGCAGCACGCTGGGCCACCGCCCGGCCGGCGTTGGGGCTGCCCGTCAGGGTAACGCCGCGCACCAGGGGATGCTCGATCACATGGTCAGACATATCGTGGTCGATCAGCAGGGTTCGGAACGCATGCTCGGGCAGACCCGCGTCCCGGTAGAGTTTTTCCACTTCCAGGGCCATACCCCACACGTTGGCGGCGTGTTTCAGCAGTATGGTGTTGCCTGCCATCAGGTTGGCGGCACTGTAGCGAATCACCTGATACAGGGGGAAATTCCAGGGCTGGATGCCGTAGATCACACCCTGAGGCTGAAACGTCACCAGCGCCCGGCCGCCGTCGATCTCCCGCTCCTGATCCTTCAGCACTTCCGGCCCCTGGTCGGCGGTGTACTCACAGATTGCCGCACACAGGTCGCATTCCTGCCGGCCCTGCGCCAGGGTTTTACCCATTTCCCGGGTCATCAGCTCGGCGTACTGGTCCTTGCGCTCGCGGATCAGCCTGGCAACCTGGCGCAGGATCTCTGACCGTTCCTCAAAACTGGTGGTGCGCCAGTGGCCGAAGGCCGCGTGACATTGCTCGATGACCTTCTCAGCCTCGTCCCGGGACATCAGCTGGTAGGTTTCCAGAACCTCGTCCGTTGCAGGATTGACGGTTTGATAGGTGTCAGACATCGTTGCCTCCGTTCTGGAGAAGTGAGTTGCGCCTTTCCGGACTTCGCGTTGAAGGGCGCGAAGTCCTTTCAGAAAAGTAGCAGTCATCCCCCCGGAACGAGGCGAAGGTTAACGATTCTTATTGTGCTGAGGCACAGCGACACGAGCGGATTAGGGCAACATCATTGGCGCCGCTACCTGATCCCGTACATCCTGACCGCAAACCCGGGCGACCAGCTCCAGGGCGAACTCAATGGCCGAGCCAGGTCCCTGGCTGGTGATGCAATTGCGATCGACGACCACACGCTCGTCAACCCTCGACTTGTCCGGCAGTGTTTCCTGAAATGCCGAGTGCCCGGTTGCGGCAACACCGGCCAGTAAACCGTGGGGGGCCAGTACCACCGCCGGGGCGGCACAGATCGCCGCATACCAGAAGCCGGCCTCCCGCTGCCTGCGCAGCCGGTCGATCAGCAACGCACTCTCCGCCAAATTCTCGGCGCCAGGCATACCGCCGGGCAAGGCGATCAGATCATAGTCCTGGTCGACGCAGTCCTGCAGCAGGGCATCGGCCGTGATGCGGGTCCGGCGGGATGCGGTAATGGTGGTGTACTCATGAACGCTGGCGACAGTCACTTCGATGTTGGCACGCCGAAGCACATCGATAATCACCACAGATTCAATATCTTCGCTGCCGTCGGCGATGGGTACCAGTGCAGTCTTGTTCATGGAAATCTCCGGTTAACAACAGGTTGCCCTACGGGCCCTTTCACTTTCCGGTACTATAGCAACAGACCGGACCACAGGCCCGGCAAGGCCTGGAACATTTCCGGAATGACGTTGGCCATCGTTACCTGAGGAACGGTTCCACCCCATGTCTCCTGCCCTCACTTTTGCCCTGTTCGCTGCTGTGGCCATTGCGTTTGCGGTGTTTTATCTGTTCTTTTACCGGAATTGGCGACGCCGGCGAGAACTGCAACGCCCTTTTCCCAGAGCCTGGCGCAAGTTGTTAGTCGCTCAGGTACCGATCTACGGTCGCTTACCACCAGCCCTGAAACAAAAGCTGGAGCAGTATGTGCAGCTGTTCCTGTCGGAAAAAACCTTCTATGGCTGCGACGGTTTTGAGGTGGATGACCGGGTACGGGTGACCATTGCCGGCCACGCCTGTCTGCTTATACTCGCCCGCTCCTATAGCGACTACGACGAAGTACGCAGTATCCTGGTGTACCCGGGACCCTATTTCGCGACTGGCTATCATCAGGACGGCTATATTGTGGGGACGGAACAGGAAGTCCGCTCCGGGGAGGCCTCAACCTTCGGCCAGGTTGTGCTGTCTTGGGATGACTGCGAGTTCGCGGTGCGCCACCCGGACAGCGAACATAACGTGATACTCCACGAGTTTGCCCATCAGCTGGATTACCTGGATGGCAGCGCCGACGGCGCGCCACCGCTGAGTGGGGCCCTGGCCCAGCAGTGGCAGCAAACCATGACTGA
>CAYMQO010000088.1:0-1759 GCA_964392405.1 uncultured Marinobacter sp. | reverse complement strand
ACCCGCAGGGATAACGCGGCGGAGCCGGTCAGTGCTGGCAAGGGCTCGCAGCCAACACCAGAGGTACAGCCCAGCCAGAACGACGACCGGTTCACCTACTCAGGCAGCCAGGCGAAAACCGGCGCCGGAAAGTTGTCGGTGACCGAGTACCGTCAGCAGGTCGGGCAGGACATTGCCTTTGTACGGGAAACCCTGCGGCATAAACTTGCCGAGTATGGCATGCAGCCGACCACGCAGATTGCTGCGGCCCGCACCTCTGCCGGCGATGTCGCCATTCAGGGGCGCATGCCTGAACAGCCCCGCCAGCGCATCGAGCAGGACCTGAACAACAGCCGGGAATTTCGCGATGCCCTGCGTCGGCTCAGCGTCAACGAACCGACTCTCGCGTTCGTGGACACGGCTCTCAAACTCAATCAGGCCTATGGCACCAGCAATACCGTGCTGGATACGCTGGTCAGCGACAACCAGCAGTTCAACGGCCTGCAGGACCTGGTGCATCGCTACGATACCATTCGCCGTTCTCTGGTTGGCGATGGCGGCGATTCCCTGACCCGGGACTACGCGTTCCGCCTCAACGCCCGGGCCTGAGCTGATCCGCTGATCAGGCAGTCTGGAAGGGTTTGGGGTCCCCTTTACCGACCCGGGTGACTTCCGGTACCGGACCGGTCATGTTGACCACGGTGGTGGGCTCCATGCCACAAAAGCCGCCGTCAATAATCAGGTCCAGCTCCGAACCCAGCGCATCCCGCACGTCTTCCGCATCGGTCATGGGCATGTCAGCACCGGGCAGCAACATGGTGCTGCTCATGATCGGCTCGCCAAGCTCCCCTAACAGAGCCTGCGTGATGGCATTGTCCGGCACCCGCAGGCCAATGGTCCGGCGCTTGGGGTGCAGGAGCCGCCGCGGCACTTCACTGGTGGCGTCGAGAATAAACGTGTACGGACCCGGCGTGAACGTCTTCAGGAGCCGATACTGGGTGTTGTCGACTTTCGCATACACACCCACATCCGACAGATCCCGGCACACCAGTGTGAAGTTGTGCTTGTCGTCCAGCTTGCGAATGCGCTTGATCCGATCGGCGGCCTGTTTCTCGCCCAGATGGCAGCCAATGGCATAGCCCGAGTCCGTGGGGTAAACAATTACGCCCCCCTGCCGCAGAATATCCACTGCCTGCTTGATCAGCCTCTTCTGGGGATTTTCCGGGTGAATCTGAAAAAACTGGCTCATTACGCCTGCTCCTTTTTCGAACCGCCCATGCAGTTGGGTGAGGCCGGTACCTGCCCCCCACTGGCTTCCCATTCGTCCGGCGTGTACAGGTGCAATGCAAGCGCATGGACGCCGCCCTGCATTTCCGCCGCCAGCGTCTGGTATACCGCCTGATGGCGACGTACCCTGGACTGACCTTCAAACTGATCCGAGATCAGCGTCACCTTGAAGTGCGTTTCGGAATTTGGCGGCACACTGTGCATATGACTCTCGTTTTCCACGGTCAGGTGGCCGCCCTCAAAACGTTCGCCCAGTTTCTGTTCGATAGACTGCTGTATCCGCATTTCGGTGCCTTATTCAGTTGGATGACCCTGTTCCTGCTGATGAAATCATCGCGGTTTCCTGTCAACAGTTTACACCCTGGCCACCGTCTTGACAGGGGACACCGCAAACGCCATCTTGCTGCTCCCGAAGAACCCTGACACAAGCAGAGACCATGCGCCTTTATATCGCTGAAAAACCCAGCCTGGGCCGGGCCATTGCCGACGCCCT
>CAYMQO010000087.1:0-7684 GCA_964392405.1 uncultured Marinobacter sp. | reverse complement strand
CCGTCGCGCACATCCACCATGGCCAGCAACCCGTCGTAACTGTCCCGATAGCGCACCACAAACACCAGACGGGCCGCAATAACGGCGACCAGCACCAGCGAAAACAGGGCGTCACTGACCACGACCCGATACCGGCGCCCAAGCAGTGCGCCCACCGTGAGCGCCACGGCCAGGGCGAAAAACATCAATAACTGGGAAAGGGTCAGGCCCAGAGGGCCGAAGGTAAGGGTCTGGGAAAGAATCGACATGTTATGGGGTAGGGTCCTTGCTCGGTTTGTTCGCCGCAGATGATCACTGCGTGCGTGCTCTGCTTTCTTCTCGGCTTATTCTTCTCAACCCATCCGACAGCGAGCGGGCGGTTGAGTTCCAGACACAGTTCTCCTGAAGAGAAACCGCAAGATGACAAATTACGAACATTTTCTATACTGATTGCGCTTACTGACGATGAATAAAAAAATAATAACGCTGGAGCCAGCTCATGCTGACTTACTCCGTCAGGCCGGGAGGCCTATGAGATGGACTACTACGATCTGATCATTGTTGGCGGCGGTCCGGCCGGCTCTACCCTGGCCTGGGCACTGCAAGGCACCGGCAAGCGAATCCTGCTGATCGACAAGGCCAGATTCCCACGGGACAAGGACTGCGCCGGCTGGGTGACGCCGGCGGTCTTTGATGCCCTGCAGATCGACCCCACCGACTACGGCAACCACCACGTGCTTGAGCCCATCCGTGGCTTTCGCATTGGCATGATGGGACGCCGGGCCGTAGAAAATGATCATGGCGCAACCGTCAGTTACGGCATACGCCGGGCTGAGTTCGACCATTATCTGGTCCGCCGTGTCCGCACCGATATGGCCCTGGACACATCCATCAATGCCATTTGCCAGGCCAATGGCAACTGGGTGATCAACCAGCGCTGGGAGACGCCGTTACTGGTTGGTGCCGGCGGCCACTTCTGCCCGGTTGCCCGCTTTATAGGCGCCGGTCCTGGCAATCACGAGAGCGTGGTGACAACCCGGGAGACAGAGTTCAGGATGACCTCTCGGCAGGCTGCCGTCTGTCAGGCCCGCGGTGACCGGCCCGAGCTATGGTTTTGTCGGGATCTGCGGGGCTATGCCTGGATCTTCCGCAAGGGGAATCACCTGAACGTCGGCCTGGGCCGGGAAGAGCCCCGGTATCTGGGGCGCCACCTGGACAAGTTCGTTGCCCTGATGCAGCAACAAGGGCGCATACCTGCCGACCTGCCCAGACACTTCAGGAATCACACCTATCTACTCTATGACCGGGCCGAGCGCCCTCTTGTGGACGATGGCCTGATGCTGATCGGTGATGCGGCCGGCCTGGCCTTTGGTCCGAGTGGAGAAGGCATCCGCCCGGCCGTGGAATCTGCCTTGATTGCCGCCAACGTGATTCGTGCGGAGCCGGATCTGACCGCCCGCAGCCTGCAACCCTATGGCGAGGCCATCGCCCGGCGGTTTGGCACCCGCTCCACACAGCCAGATAACGGTGCGCGAATGCCGGACTGGGTCCGGATCCCGCTGGCCGGCAGCCTGATGAAGTCCCACTGGTTCACCCGCAAGGTGGTGACCGAACGCTGGTTCCTGCATCAACAGGTGCCGCCGCTGGATTTGCCGGCGCCGACATCCGCACGCCGTGAATCTGCCTATTGGCGCCCTGCCTGAAACAAAAAGGCCGGCCACGAGGGCCGGCAAAGCGTCATCAACTCAACTCAGATGCACAACAACCGGTCAGGCGCCGATCAGAACTGGACGCGCATACCGGCCAGGAAGCCCAGGTCAGCGTCGTCTGCGTCGCTGTCCGCAATCTCTGCGAATACGCTGACGTTCTTGTGAGCCGGGAACTTGTAGGTTACGTTGGCGTACCACTCGGTTGCGTCCTCTTCACCGAAGGCAGCGGCATAGCCGTCATCCCAGCTGTGATCTGCGACACCCACGGCAACGGCCGTCGTGCTGGCTACCGGAAACACAGCGGCCAGGTTGTACTGCTCAGCGACATCATCGGTTTCACTGTAGTCGGCACCCAGGGCCATGAAGCCAAAGTCATAGGATGCGCTGACGCCGTAGGTGTCCCAGTCGTCGCGGCCGTCCGCATGCTTCAGCTTCTGGTACACGGCAGAGAGAGTAAGACCGGCCAGATCGGTAGAGACAAACAGGTCGTAGAACTCACCTTCAATGGCGGCGGGACCGTTCTTGTTGCGGGCATTCATTTCGTGGGAAGCGGCGATGAACAGGTTATCCAGCTCAATGTCGACCCGGATCGTGTCATCACCATCGGTTTCGATACCGTCAAAACGGTCTTCCGGAACGGTAGACAGCTCATAGGCCTGCTCGATACCGAACTCTTCGGAAGCGAAGTTCTGCTTACCGATGGACAGAGCGGTAACGCCATACTGCAAACCTACGTAGGCCTCTTCGATCGGCTCGTCTACATCCTTGCCGTTGGCGTGATCCTTGAAATCAAAGTCGAGGCGGCCAAAACCCACCAGGTTATCGCTCAGCTGATAGCTGATGTAGTTTTTAATTTCCAGATCATCATAGTCAATATATTCGCTCTCATTGTCGTTGTTGCCAACATCCTTGCGCAACTGAATCTGGAAGTCACCATTCATCTTATAAGTGAAGCCGCCATTCTCATAGATGGTAACGGCCTGGGCCGAACCAGCAGCAACAGATACAGCAGCAGCCAGAAGAAGCTTTCTCATTTATATGATACTCCGTTTATGGGTATAGCGGTCTTGGTTATTCACCGGACTGAATCCAGCGCTTCATTTCACTTTTCGTGTTTTTATCAGCTTTTGAATACCAGTAGCGGAGCATCTGCCGGACTACCTGCTGGTCTTCAGCGACGTCACTAGCTGGTATCGTTTGGGGAGAAGATGAGTAATCGGTATCAGGCTGCTTCAGGGCTTGAACAGCGGCCTCGGAATGACTATTGCGGTTAAACTTATCGACTTCCTTTTCGTAATCTCGAACCAGCTGAAAACCACTTTTCTCCAGCACAGCCCACTGGAAATCAACCGCATTTCCCTGCTGATCACGAAGCCGCCAGGATGGCGCTTCATTAAATTCCGCGAGCTCGCTCCGGGAGCGGATTTCCGGAGCGCTCAGCTCCAGCGTGGTGTTCTCCTCCTGAAACCGGAGAACAAAGGCTTCGGACCGCTCTATCACGCTGTTGTCCCGCCTGCGGCCAAGCTCTGCAACCACATTGACGACAATCTGATTGACGCCGTTTGCAAGCATGATGGGGTCACGTGCATCAAATAGTCCGGGGCCGCTCCAGGCTTCGCCGTTAATGACGTGCAGCGTCACATCATCACCAAGCACAAGCTGCAGTTCCGCCTGGGCCAGAGTGGCCGTCAGCAAAAGCGGGAGTGTTATGATCCGGAATATTAACTTCACCAAAGCACCTTTAAATCGTGTCAGTTTTTAGCTGACACCGATCCTAGAAGCGCTTTGTTACGGATATGTTGCATTTATATAAAGGTTTTAAAACAGAGCCGGGGAATGAGCACATAGAATCCGAAGAACGGCGATTCCCGGCCAACCAGGGGTAGCGATCTGGTCAGGAAGTGATTAAACAGCCGAAGAGATTAATAATGCACGCAGCAGTACACCGCGCTCACATGAAGGAAGGGGATAATGAGAGTTTCAGTAGACGTGATTATTTAACGGTCCAACATTGCGCCAGCAAAAATAGCGCACAAATATGACAATCTGACGACAGATTCGTGTCAGCACGCAGGCAATAAAAAAGCGGCCCGAAGGCCGCCAAGAAGGGGTATTTATACAAGACCGGGAAACTCTGGCCGGATTACGGCGCTCATTCGCCCAGGTAGCTGCGATACATCCAGACGGTTTTTTCCTGCTGGGAGATGTAATCACTCATCAACGCAACGGTGCCTTCATCGTCCGCTTCACCGGCCATGGCCAGCAACTCGCGCTGCTTGCCGATCAGCTTGGCGAAGCTCTCAGTGATGTGGCCTACCGCCTCCTTGCCGTCAGAGACATCCTTGCGCTCCGGCACACTGGAGAGTTCAATATAGGTGCTGTAGGCATGGGCAGGACGGTGACCCAGGGTAAGAATCCGCTCGGCGACCTCGTCAATCTTTTCCAACAGATCGTCATACAGCTCTTCGAACTTCGCGTGCAGCTCGAAAAACGAGTCGCCCTTGATGTTCCAGTGGTACCCGCGGACATTCATGTAGAAGATCTGGTAGTTGGCCAGAAGCTCGTTCAGTGCTGACGCCAGCTTTTGGGTCTTGGCCTTGTCCAGGCCGATGAAGTTCGTGCTCATAGTGTCTACTCCTTGATCCAGATGTGATCGACTTAACAACCTGCTGTCTACTATAGACTGCGGGCGCAGTTTGAAAAAGCAACCCTGATCAATGCCGGCGATAGTATCGGCAAATGATCGCCTTCCTGATCGATTACCCTTTCCTATCACGGCCAGTGAACAAACCTACTTAACAATAGTTCTCATTTGCGTTTTAATGATTGTATCACGTGGATCAAGGGAGTTAACCATGAGCGCACTGAAACTGTTTGTCCATAACCACCACAACGAGAATGACCAGTCACTGATGAAGACGGTGACGTTTGCCCTTACCCACTTTACGGTGGCCTTCACCGTCGCCTACCTGCTGACGGGGGATATCCTGATCGGCAGCCTTATTGCCATGGTCGAGCCCGCGATTAACACCGTCGCGTACTTTTTCCACGAGAAGTTCTGGGCACGGCGCCAGCAGCGTCAGCACGCTCACACCCTACCGGCCTACACCGGCCGGTAGCCCGAGCGATGAGGCGACCAGCTGGCCGTTAAACCGGCGCTGCGCTCACAGGAAGGTCGTCTCATCATCCTCCGGGGCCACAATCCAGGCCCTGCTGGTCTTCCTTCGGCCCCAGGCTGAGCTGATACCGAAGATCCCTTAACGCTGTTCTTACTCCTTCCTCGATGACCGGATGATAAAACGGCATGTCCAGCATCTCGGATACCGTCATTCTCTGCTGCACAGCCCAGGCCAGCAGGTGGCCGATATGTTCGGCAGACGGTCCAAACATCTCTGCCCCCATAAACAGCCCGCTGCCATGCTCGCCGTACACTCGCAACAGCCCTCTGTTCTTGCCGATAACCCGGCTTCTGCCCTGGTTCTCAAACGAAACCGAGCCCACCGCAAACCTGCCCCGGCAGTCTTCATCTACCTGATGGATGGTCTTGCCCACGGTGGCAATCTGGGGATCGGTAAATACGATGGATAACGGCACCCGGCGCAACCCGGCCCGCACTTCCGGATACTGGCCGGCGTTGGTACCGGCGATACGGCCTTCATCCGCGGCCTCATGGAGCAGGGGCAGCTCTGCGTTGACGTCACCGGCAATAAAGATATGGCTGTCGCCGCAGCGTAAAGTGTAGCGGTCAAACAGGGGCAGACCGTCCTTATCCAGCTCCAGGTCCGTGTTCTGAAGATCGAGGTTATTCAGGTTTGGCTGTCGGCCAGTGGCCGCGAGCAGGTAGTCGAAGGTTTCCGTCACCTCTTTCCCGCCGTCCTCACTGGCCATAAAGGTAACGGCCACGCCCTTGTCAGTGAGCTCAACTTTACGGGTATCGGCCTCGGGATTCAGGGGAAACTCTTCGTTGAAAGCCCGATTGGCATGCTGGTGGATTTCGTCATCCTGGATGGGTCCGATGGACCCGCCGGAGCCGAACATGCGCACACGCACCCCAAGGCGACTGAGGGCCTGACCCAATTCCAGCCCGATCACGCCGGGGCCGAACACGGCGACAGACCCGGGCAAATCCTGCCACTCAAACACGTCGTCGTTAACGATGAGCCGCTCGCCTGCGGCTTTCAGGAACTTCGGTATTTTCGGGCTGGAGCCGGTAGCGATGACGATCCGGTCGGCTTCGATCTCCAGCTCATCGCCCACAGCCAGCCGATGGGGTGAAAGAAATCGTGCATGACCTCTGACGCGGTGGCTCTCGGGCATATCGTTGATGGCCTCGAGCACGGAATCCACGAAGCGGTCTCTTTCACTGCGCACGCGCTCCATAACCGCAGGGCCATCAACCCGGATTTCCCGGGCCTGGATACCAAACAGATCCCCATGGCGGGCACTGTGGGCGGCATCGGCGGCAGCGATCAGCAGCTTGCTGGGCATACAGCCAACCCGGGCACAGGTTGTGCCGAAGTGAGCCCCTTCTATCAGCACCAGGTTATCGGTAAACCGGCGCGCGGCGCGATACGCGCCCATACCGGCGGTGCCGGCACCGATCACCGCGACATCCACCTTGCGCTTCTCCATTGATGATCTCCTTCCTTTCACGGCCGAGTGAATGGTGTGAGATTTCAAGGATAGTTGCTACTCCCCTGACCTGCCTGTGGGCAGTAACCCTACAAGGAACGCAGCAGCGCTTCCGTTTGCGCCCACCCCAGGCAGGGATCGGTGATGGACTGGCCGTAATTCAGCTCATCGCCGTCGTCCTGACGGCCTTGTTCCAGGAAGCTTTCAATCATCAGGCCGCGGATGGCCTGGTTACCGGCGCTGCGCTGGGCCATAACCTCCCGGGCAATATCCGGCTGCCGCTCGGGCATCTTGCAGGCATTGTCGTGGCTGCAATCGACCATAACCGCGGGGCTTACCCCGGCAGCGGTCAGCGCATCCACCGCAACGGAAATGCTGTCGGCGTCGTAGTTGGTGATTCCACGACCGCCCCGCAGTACCAGGTGGGTGTCCGGGTTGCCCTTCGTGGTGATCATGGCAGGCTGACCCGCAGCGTTGACACCGAGCCGGTGATGGCTGTGGGCGGCGGATTTCATGGCGTTCACCGCAATGCCGACCGTACCGTCGGTACCGTTCTTGAACCCGGTCGGCATGGGCAGGCCGCTCACCAGTTCCCGGTGAATCTGGGATTCGGTGGTGCGGGCACCGATCGCGGTCCAGCTCACCAGGTCATCCAGGTAATCCATGGCCATAGGGCTCAGGGCTTCGGTCGCAAGCGGCAGGCCCAGGTGGGCCAGGTTCACCAGCAGCCGGCGTGACCGTGTCAGTCCGGCGGTCAGGTTGCCTTCACCGGTTCGCTCCGGATCGTACAGCAAACCCTTCCAACCCACCGTGGTTCGGGGCTTTTCCAGGTAGGCGCGCATGACAACCAGCATGCGGTCGCTCACTTCATCCGCCAGCGCTGCCAAACGTTCGCCATACTCCAGAGCGGCCACTTCATCATGAATCGAGCAGGGGCCGATCACCATCAGCAGGCGATTGTCACGGCCATGGAGGATGTCGCGGATGGCATTCCGCTGACGCTCAATCTGCGTCGTCAGGTACCCGGGTGCCGGTATCCCGGCCCGAAGCTGTGCGGGTGTGGGTAAAGCAATAGCGTCGGGCCGCGAAGGCTCTGTTTCGGCGGTATCCACGGGCTGGGCTTCCTGCGTAATCTGGACGTCGAGTGGCATATTCATGTTGTTCATCCTTCTTTTCTACCGTACCAAATGAAAAAGCCCCGGCTGGGAGGCTACCAGTCGGGGCTTTTTCTTTGTCCGGTGGCAGCCTGGGGTGAGTGCCGGGCTGCCTTTTTCGTGAGTCTGTTTTGCGCGAGCTACTGGCGGCCTCGGCTCTGGCTAAAATACTAGCCATAACCAAACAACCAGAAATACACAGCTGCACCC
>CAYMQO010000086.1:0-7842 GCA_964392405.1 uncultured Marinobacter sp. | reverse complement strand
TGGTGTTCTTGCCCAGATGAATCATCTTGGTGCCGGTGTCGGCCTGCTGGTAGTTATGGGTCAGCGCTACCGAGTAGAACTCACCCACACTGTTGTCACCCCGCAGGATACAGCTCGGGTACTTCCAGGTAATCGCAGAGCCGGTCTCGACCTGGGTCCAGGATATCTTCGAGTTGTTGCCCTGGCAGACACCCCGTTTGGTCACGAAGTTATAGATGCCGCCCTTGCCGTTCTCGTCACCCGGGTACCAGTTCTGGACCGTTGAATACTTGATCTGGGCGTCATCCAGCGCGATCAGTTCGACGACCGCGGCGTGCAGCTGGTTCTCGTCCCGCATGGGAGCCGTACAGCCTTCGAGGTAACTGACGTAGCTACCCGCGTCGGCAATAATCAGGGTGCGCTCGAACTGGCCGGTATTCGCCGCGTTGATGCGGAAGTAGGTGGACAGTTCCAGCGGACAGCGGACGCCCTTGGGAATATAGACAAAGGAGCCGTCCGAGAAGACCGCCGAGTTCAGGGCAGCGAAAAAATTGTCACCCGGGGGGACCACGGTTCCCAGATACTTTTTCACCAGCTCAGGGTATTTCTGTACTGCCTCGGAAATGGGGCAGAAAATGACACCGGCTTCCGCCAGTTGCTCTTTAAATGTGGTGGCGACGGATACCGAGTCAAACACTGCATCGACGGCCACGCCGGCCAGCTTCTCACGCTCGTGCAGGGGAATGCCCAGCTTTTCATAGGTGCGTAACAGCTCAGGATCCACCTCGTCCAGTGACTGGGGCATATCCTCCGGGCGCTTGGGCGCCGAGTAATAGGAAATGGCGTTATAGTCGACCCTGGGGTAATCCAGATGGGCCCAGGTCGGGTCGTCCATCTGGAGCCAGCGACGGTAAGCCTTCAGACGCCATTCGAGCATGAACTCCGGCTCCTGCTTGATCTCAGACAGGCGGCGGATAACATCTTCGTTCAGACCGGGTTCGAACGTATCGGCTTCAATTTCGGTGACAAAGCCGTGCTCGTATTCCCGTTTGATCAGCTCTTTCACCTCTTCGTCAGTGGTCGCCATGATCGTCGCTCCGTAATTCTCTCATCGTGGGCGCTGCGCCCTTATGTTTTGCCTGCAACCGGACAACTGTCGTGAGCTGCCGAGAGGCATGTGTCTAATCTGGTCGTCGCAGCGGTCGCCCGTTCCGTGAGTGCGCCCTGCGATCATTTTTGGAAGACTGACTGTCAGCATGCGCGACAGCGTCGGAGTGAGAGGCTGCCCTGCTACTTCTGATGACCAATTGTACAATATCAGAGTATTTTAGTCAGGTATTATTTCGGGACAGGTGAAATTATACCTTAAACCCCTGCCGGGGCACTAAGGCAGCGATTATCAAGGCGATAGCCAGGATGCCAAAAGGCCCGAATGCGCGTACCGTTATCGGCTCTTGTGGAATCTACGGACGGTCGACACGGGTCAGATAGGCGTATTCAAGCTCGTCAGGCAGAGGTCCGGCCACCGGAATACGAACGCGATAGCCGCTGCCGGGGGCCCGGTCCAGCGGGCGGTGCTGGTCGCTTTCCAGCTGTTCCAGAGTAAAGCGCAGGTTGCCCTGCGGGGTCATCAGCTCCATCAGGTCGCCAACCGCAAACTGATTTTTCACATCGATGGACAGCCACTCGTCCGACCGCCCGATAACCTTGCCAACCACTTGCTGGGTGCCCAGACGGGAGGTTCCCTGCTCGTAGCGCTGGTACTCCTGGGGAACATGCCGACGCAGGAAGCCTTCGGTGTAGCCCCGATTGGACAGGGCCTCGAGCTCATCCATCAGGGCCATGCTGAATGGCCTGCCGGCCAGTGCCTCATCAATCGCCCGACGGTAAACGCCGGTGGTACGGGCGACGTAGTAAGTGCTCTTGGTGCGGCCTTCTATCTTGAGGGAATGGACACCGATTCTCATCAGTTCAGCCACGTGTTGTACGGCGCGCAGATCACGGGAGTTCATGAGGTAGGTGCCGTGTTCATCCTCATAGGCGGGAATGAAACTGCCCGGGCGGTTGGGTTCTTCCAGTAGTATTTCCTTTGGTTGCATGGGTACTGGCTGGTCGGCCGCGACTGCGATCAGGTCACCGGTATGGTCATGTTGATGGGTTACCGGCTTGTAGTTCCAGCGGCAGGCATTGGTGCAGGCGCCCTGGTTGGCGTCCCGATGGTTCATGTAGCCGGACAGCAGGCAGCGGCCTGAGTAGGCCATGCAGAGGGCGCCGTGCACAAAGACTTCCAGCTCCATGGCGGGCACCTGCTCGCGAATCTGCCGGATTTCTTCCAGCGCCAGTTCCCGCGACAGAATGACCCGGGTAATGCCCTGGCGGCGCCAGAACTCAACAGTGGCCCAGTTCACCGCATTGGCCTGTACGGAAAGGTGAATCGGCTGATCGGGCCAGCGCTCCCGTACCAGCATGATCAGCCCCGGGTCGGACATGATCAGCGCGTCGGGCCCCAGCTCAATGACTGGCTCAAGATCCCGGAGGTACGACCGGACCTTGTCGTTATGGGGTGAAATGTTTGACACCAGGTAGAACTGCTTGCTGTGGCGGCGGGCTTCCTCTATCCCCTGGGCCAGGGCTGCAACACCTCTAAAGCTGTTGTTGCGCACGCGCAGGGAATACCGTGGCTGGCCTGCGTAAACGGCATCAGCGCCATAGGCGAGAGCGGTCCGCAGGTGCTCAAGGGTGCCGGCAGGGGCGAGTAATTCAGGTCGTTGCATGGTTTGGTGGTTCCGGAGGCTGACAGAAAAGGAGCCAGTATCGATCCGGGGCCGGAAGTTTGCATTGACGCGCCTCAATGTTCATCCGCTGGATTTTGAGCTAACATCTGTACGCTGAAATTTTTAGTGTTTCCATTACTATCGTTAGACATGACCTTTAGAGGGGTTTTCCGCTCATGAAATCGGATGCATTGGGGGCACTGGTGGCCGCCATGGTGCAGTTCCTTCAGTCGTCAGGCTTCTCCCGTGGCGAGCTTGCCCGATACGCGGGCCTGTCTGCTGACCAGTTGGAAGAGCCTGAGACCCGGCTCTCGCCATCTCAGATGCAGCGGTTATGGCTGTTGATCCAGACACGGATTCTGCCTTCCTTCACCTTCAGTCGTCAGGTTCGCCCGCTGATTGCCAGGCAGCTGGCCCGGGGGCAGGTGAAGGTTGAGTCGGTGGCGGGTGAGCTGAACATGAGTCGCCACACGCTGTACAAGAGGCTCAAGGAGGAGAATCTGACGTTTGCCGGTTTGCTGGAGGATGTACGGCGGGAGCAGGCCCTGAAGTATATGAATGACCGGAACCGGACGTTGTCCGAGGTGGCAGAGTTGCTCGGCTTTTCGGAACTGAGCGCATTCAGTCGGGCATTCAAGCGCTGGATGGGGAAGTCGCCGGCTGAGTTTCGTGCGGCCTGCTGAGTCATCAGTTTATACGCTGGCACTGATTAAATGCGACCTCGGGGCGGGGCGCCCGACCCGGTGAGACGTTTCTGGACACGCCCGCGAGTACATCCCTGTAGGGCTCGACGAAAACCGTCCCTGGTTTTCGACGGTCCAGAAACGTCTCCCCGGGCCGGCCACCCTCTGTCGGCAATAGTGCCTGAAACGTCGGCGCTCGGACTGACTTCATTTAACTTGCGCCTTTTTGTTCCAAAACAATCGGGGCAGCCCTCATGTTAGCCATGAGACTGTAGAGTATTTCTGGCGATATCCCGGATGATCAAGAGTGTCGGGTTGGGTGGTATTTTCCCGGACCGTCGGCAGCCAGGGATGGCTGCCGTCGAGCCCTACAGGGACGTACTCGCGGGCGTGTCCGGGAAAATGGCACCAGCCTGGCGCTCCCGGCACGATCCAGAAGGCTGCCAAGCTGTCTTGCGGGTTTTAGGCGGTATATTTCCTGAAGACCAGCGAAGCGTTGGTGCCACCAAAGCCAAAGCTGTTACTCATCACCAGCGGAATCTCGGTGTTTTGGACCTCGCGGACGATGGGGTAGCCTTCCGCGCCTTCGTCCAGCTCCTCGATATTCGCAGATGGCGTGATAAAGCCATTCTGCTGCATCAGCAGACAGTAGATAGCCTCATGCACTCCCGCCGCACCCAGTGAGTGCCCGGTCAGCGGCTTGGTGGAGCCCAGCGGCGGGATCTTATCGCCGAACACACTCTTGACGGCCTTCAGCTCTGTGATGTCCCCTGCTGGCGTCGATGTGCCGTGGGTGTTGATGTACGAAATCTCACCATCCAAATTCTTCAGCGCCTGCTGCATACAGCGAACTGCGCCTTCACCGCTCGGGGCGACCATATCGGCACCGTCGGAGGTGGCGCCAAAACCGACCAGTTCCGCGATGATATTCGCGCCACGGGCCCTGGCGTGCTCCAGCTCTTCCAGCACGACAACACCGCCGCCACCGGAGATAACAAAACCGTCGCGGTTGGCGTCGTAGGTACGGGAAGCCTTCTCAGGGGCATCGTTGTATTTGGTAGACAGCGCACCCATGGCATCAAACAGCAGGCTCAGACTCCAGTGAACGTCGTCACCGCCACCGGCGAACATGACATCCTGGCGACCCATGGCGATCAGATCTGCCGAGTGACCGATACAATGCGCACTGGTGGCGCAGGCAGAGGTAATGCTGTAGTTGATGCCGGTGATACCGTAGGCCGTCGACAGCGACGCGTTAATGGCGCTGCCCATGGTGCGGGGCACCCGGTAGGGTCCGACCCGGCGGATACCACGCTCGCGGTGGGTATCAATGGAATCCATCAGCTCCAGCGTTGACGCGCCGCCAGTTCCCATAATGATGCCGGTGCTGTTGGCCCGGATCTGCTCTTCGGTAAGGCCGGACTGTTCAATCGCTTCTTTCATTGCCAGGTAGGCGTAAGCGGAAGCCGGGCACATGAAGCGCAGCAGCTTGCGATCGATCAGCGATTTGTAATCGAGATCAATGTGACCGCAGACGTGGCTGCGCAGACCGTTGTCCGCTGCTTCCTGGCTGAAATGAATGCCAGATCTGACTTCCCGCAGGGACTGGGTGACTTCTTCTTTGTTGTTACCGAGGCTGGAAACAATGCCCATTCCGGTAATGACAACTCGACGCATGGTCCGGGCTCCTAAAAATCGTCTGTTGAGGTAAACAGGCCGACCCGCAGGTCTTTGGCCGTATAGATCTCGCGGCCGTCAACTTCCATACGGGCGTCGGCAATGGCCATGGTCAGTTTGCGTTTGACCATACGCTTGATATCGAGATGATACCGGACCAGCTTGTTGTCTGGCAGCACCTGGCCAAAGAATTTGACTTCACCGGCGCCCAGCGCGCGGCCCTTGCCCTGGCCACCGGACCAGGCGAGAAAAAAACCAACCAGTTGCCACATGGCATCAAGGCCCAGGCAGCCCGGCATCACCGGGTCGCCCTGAAAGTGAACCTTGAAGAACCACAGGTCCGGGTTGATGTCGAGCTCGGCAGTCAGGCTGCCTTTGCCGTAGGCGCCGTCGCTGTCGTTGATGTGGGTAATGCGGTCCACCATCAGCATTTCATCAATGGGCAAGCGCATATCGCCTTCGAACAGGCGACCGTGGCCACATTCGATCAGGGCGGCTTTATCAAAATGGTCTGGCTTCATGAGTGCGGATAGGTCCGTTTCTGACTGTAACTGACACTTTACCGGTTACGCAGGAAAAATCTATTGACCGATGGTTGTAGTTTTTTGACAGTTGGTTGCGCAACAGGCGCTCAAGGCCTGATATTACTGGCCTCAAGCGCTTTTACTAAGTCATGGGGGCGAGCGGTAAAAATCCGTGCAAATACTGCGATCCGGACCTTAACCAGGTTTCCCGTCAGCTCTCGGTCGGGCCAGTATACCGGTATATCTGGCCAGAAAAATCGCGTAAGCCAGTGCCCAGAGCAAGCCGCTAAGGGCAATGCCGGCATGCCAGGGCATTCCCTGGAAAGCGGTGATCACCCGCACCAGGGCGGCTACGTGAATGGCGATGAAAGCGAGCACCATGCCAGAGGGCAGCAGCAGCGGTCGGCCGGTATGACCCAGGGAAACCCGTGCAATAACCCCGAGGATCAGGCAGCCAATGGCGCCGGTGCCGGCCGCGTGTGCCCAGGCGGAGGCCGGCCAGCCCTGGGTCAGGTGACCGGCGAGCAGGATCAGCGCAACGGGTACCCAGAGGATGGAAAGGTGCAAAATCCACAGCAGGGGCTCCTGCCGCGCCAGCCAGCCTTTCCAGTGATACAGCCGGACCAGCATCAGGACCGCCGCAATCACCGCCAACCCGGCGGTAACAACTGTCCAGCCAGTAACCAGAGAGGCCAGCAGAAGAATCAGGGCGAAAACCGTAGCCATATCCAGGGCCGGCACGACCCGGACCCGGTCCCCTTCCTGTCCATTCCGCCGCAGCCACCCGGCGGTAAAGGCAGGCGTGATGCGGCCTCCGATGATGCCGATCAGCGCCATGCCCATGACCAGCGCCCCCGAGGCGTAAACGGGGTCAAGCCGGACAACAAAGCCGATCTGCATCAGCCAGAGCATCCCCAGAACCACCAGAATCATGATTTGGCGTGACTGTCGGGCGTGCCAGACCCGCCAGCCGGCATCCAGCATGACCAGGGGCAGAAACGCCAGGTTAATGCCCTGCACCAGCCAGACCGGCAGGTCCCCACCCAGGGTCAGCAGGATTCTGGCTGCTAACCAGATACCCCACAGAAGCACCAGCCGGAAACCGTGAGTGCGTTCAGTACCGGTCCAGACGCAGACTGCGGTGAGCAGAAAGCCGGCGATGGCGGCGGACAGGAAGCCAAATAGCATCTCGTGCTGGTGCCAGAGCATGCCTGGCATGGCGAGCGGCAGCTGGATCGTGCCGGTGACCTGCAGAACCCACAGCGGAATACCGATCAGGGACAGCAGGGTCAGGGACAGAAAGAAGATCCGGAACGGGTAGGCAAACAGCTGCGTCAGGCTGGCGCGGGCTTCGTGGCTCTGGCTTGTGGATACCTGCATCAGGAACTCCGCCTTAAAATGTATTTATAATATATATTATATTCGCAGTGTCCCGTTTGCCATACCTGCTTGGAGGTAATCGCCGAAACGATCACGTACAATGCGGCACTCACTGTTCAGACCGGAAGGGAAAACCATGGCATACGTAATTCTGAAACACCTCCATATGACGGCGGCCTATCTGACGGTGGTGCTGTTCACATTGCGCCTGCTGCTGGACCTGGTCGGCAGGTCGGGCTGGCGGCGGACACCGTTACGGTGGATTCCCCACGCCGTTGACACAGTGCTGCTGGTGGCGGCGATTGGCCTGGTGTTCGTGACCCCCTGGATGCCGTTCGTGCATGACTGGCTGACCTGGAAGGTGTTCCTGCTGGTGGGCTACATTGTCGCCGGCGTGTTTGCTATCAAGCCGAAATTCAGTGTACCGGTACGGGTGATAGCGGCGATCGTCGCCTACCTCCAGATCGGGCTGATTTTCCACCTCGCCATGAGCAAGACCGTCCCCTTCTAAGGCTTGCGGGCGCTGCCCCATCATTGCTCCCGTCGCCGGGAGCAATGGTTTGGTTCAGTCAGCAGGGGGATGGTGCGTTTCTGCGCGCGTAGTACCACCAGGTGATGAACACACAGCTGGCATAGAACACGATGAACCCGGTCAGCGCTGCTGCAACTCCCCCCGTCATGCCGATAGAAGTACCATAGGCCTTGGGGATAAAAAAGCCACCGTAAGCCGCGAAGGCGGATATAAAGCCCAGCACCGCGGCTGACTCCCGGTTGGCAGCCCTCTGGGCTTCATCCGGTGCTGCCATTTCCCGTCGTAACAGGTTC
>CAYMQO010000085.1:0-7884 GCA_964392405.1 uncultured Marinobacter sp. | reverse complement strand
CGCCCTGCCGAGCGGTCGTATGGTTTTCTTATTCATTCGAACTCTCCATTGAACTCTCCCTGAGAGCGACCCGCTACTCCATGGACCGCCTTGTTGCGTGTTGCATCCATACTGCCCAGGGTGACTTCACCCCAACTGGAGCGTGCAGGATACCTGCGCCTCTGTTCGGCAGATTTGTGTGGAATGATAATTCCGCGACATCTGAGCGGTCGGTCACGGCGGTGTGACCTCACTTCCAGCCATTAATGGGTAGGATAGGAAGATGCCGAAACAGGATTTCGGTACGGCCTTTCAGACGTGGACAGGCTTTGGCTCATGGAGGGAAAAACAGTGCCACCAGCACCGGCCAGTGATCAGACTGCCCACCTGTACATCTGGGACAACCGGGTGCTTTACGTCGGCCCGGGCACCGACGCACGGTATCGCTGTTACGGCAGTACTGCGCTGGTTATCAGCGTGGGAGGGAACCTGCAGGTACATCGCCAGGGCCATCCGCAGGACGCCGTGACAGCCCGCTGCTGCGTGATCAGCCCCGGGCTTCCGGTTCAGCTGGGTAATGACGGCCCCCATCTGCTCGTTCTGTTTCTCGACCCCTTCCTCCACGACCTGAAAGCGCTTGAGGAACATGCCGTCCGGCATACCCATGGCATTGCCTGGGCGCTGGATATCGAAGAGCAACTAGTAGCGGTGGCACGCCAGGTAATCTCGTCCAGCCCCTCCCCCACGTCGGTCCTCTCGCTGTTCGCCAGGCTCGGACTGGATCCGGGCTCCCGCCTTGATCCGGCAGGCGTTGATGCCAGGGTCGCCCGCGCAGTAGGTATGCTCCGTAGCGGGCGCACCCAGAACATCACCACAGAAAGTCTGGCAACAGCCGTCAACCTCTCCGTGCCCCGGGTCATTCAGCTGTTCCGCCAGTACCTGGGTATTTCCGCAGGAAAATACCGGCAATGGCACCGCTTACACGCCACCACGCTGGCTATCGCCCAGGGGCAGAGCTTTACCCAGGCGGCGGTCGGTTCGGGCTTTTCCGATCTGGCTCACTTCTCCAATACGTTTCACAGCATGCTGGGCATCATGCCCTCCCGGATGCTGCGGGCCCGGGGCGGCGTTCAGTTCCACGTCGACCCTCAGCTCGCTGCTGAAGGATTCAGTACCCTGGCTGACATCCATAGCACCGACAGCACTTTGTGCTAGTTTTAAGTGAAAGCCATGGGACAGGACTCCGGGAGAGCATCGCTATGCTGAGCCATATGATTCTGAGTGTGGATTACTCCGACAGCTGGGAGCAGGCCATCAGCCAGATCCCACCTCTGCTTAAGCGCCTCGGCATCCGCCGACTTACCCTGACCTACGTGATTGAACCTCACACCCGAAAACATATTGAAGACAGCGAGGGCGCCGTCGAAGGCAAACTCAAGACGCTGGCGGGAAGGTTCGCCGAAGAATGGGCCATCACCACCGATATTGCGGTACGCCATGGGTTTGTGGCGTCCTGCATTGTTGAGTTGGCGCGCTACCTGAAGGCTGATGGCATTATCTGCTGCAGCACCCATCACTCCGCTGGCCGTGAGCTCTTTATGGGCAATATCACCATGAACCTGGCCCGGATGACACGCCTGCCCTTACTGGTGCTGCCGACGGAGGGGCAGCCATCCGCGGATCACGCGCCGGTGTTTCTGGCCACGGACGGCTCAGCCAACGCCGGCCGGGCGCAGGAACTGTTCCGTCAGCTGGTCAGTGATAACCAGGAAGGCCGCGTCATCTGGGTTCGGCCAGACGACGCGCCGGACGAAGCCGAACAGGTGGACCGGCTGGTCCATGATCTGGCCGAAACCCTGTCCTCAGTGAAAGCCCGGATACTCAATGGTCAGCCGGCAAAAGAACTGCTCAACCTGATCAATGAGAGCAAGCCGGCCCTCACCCTGATCGGGAAGCGGGGGACGACGCCGGTGGAGCTTCTCCCCCTGGGGCACACGTCAGAGTCTGTGGTCCGGGAGAGTCTCAGCCCGGTACTGCTGGTGCCCTGAGCTGACACCTGGTCGGTTCAGCCCTGATCCTCGTAAAATGCATCCGTACGGGCTGCCATAATGAAATCGTTCCGGTGCAGCCCGTGGATCTTGTGGGTCCACCACCGCACCGTCACTTTGCCGTATTCCAGCAGGATGGCAGGGTGATGGCCCGCGGCTTCCGCCAGTCTGGCGACCTCATTGGTAAACGCCAGCCCCTGCACAAAATTCCTGAACGCATACACCCTGAGCAGTTGGGGCACACCGTCCTGGTTGACTACCTGCCAGTCCGGCAACTCCATTAACAGGGCGTCCTGTTCTTCCGCTGAAACCTGAGGGGCGTCAGATCGACAAGCCTCGCAGTGTTGCTCACCGAGTCTCATGGCGTCATCTCCATCGGATTAATATTTTGTTGATGTTAAACCTATGTTAAGGGATTGATCCGGCGACACCTGTAACGTATTTCCACAGGCATACCCGGTCTGGATGAAATCATGCATGGCGGCATGATTCCCCGGCGCACCTACATGATCAATGGTGGCGCGGGCAGTGGCAAGACCACCCTGAGCCTACACTTCCTGACCCAGGCGCCGGGGCAGGACACCCTATACATTACCTTTGACAAGAATAGTCAGACAATCAGGTGGATGGCGGAAACCCTCGGTCTGATATCACCCAAACTCCATTTTGTGGACCTTTCCCCCGGCGATATCGATGACGAAGTCCAGGCAGCCTTTGATGTGATTCCCAGCTCAGAACTGGGCATGAGTCCGGTGTTGCAGCGTATCCATGAGGCGGTTACTGAATACCGGCCGACCCGGGTTGTGATTGAGCCGCTCTCTTCCCTGCTCTACCTGGCCCCGGACCGGTACCAGTTCCGGCGCCAGTGCCACGCCCTATTTCACTACCTGACCGAAACCGGGGCCACGGTAGTTTTTACCGCCGAAGCCGGCATGGCTCCCTTTCCGGACAGCAGTAACGGCGACCTCCACTTTATCTGTGACGGTGTCATTGAGCTGGAAAACCTGCGGGAAGGACGCAATATCCGCATCAGCAAATTCCGCGGCTCGGGCTTTGCAGATGGTGTGCACTTTATGCGTCTGACACCGGAAGGCATGCGGGTATTTCCCCGACTGGTACCGGCAGACCACAGCCGGCCGTTCAGTTCCGATCTGCTCAGCAGTGGTATTCCGGAGCTGGACGAAACCCTCCACGGCGGCATCAACCGGGGCACAGTCACCATCATTGCGGGGCCTACCGGAGTCGGCAAGACCACCCTGGGCATGGAATTTGTCATGGCTGCGGTGAACCGGGGCGAGCGCAGCGTGGTGTATACAGTGTCGGCATCAGCCTGTACCCGGCCGACACCACCCGGGCCAGCGACCTGATCAACTACGCGGACATTGCCATGTACGAGGCCAAGTCCGCGGGCAGTGGCCATTTCCGTTTTTATTACACGGAATTATCGGTGCGAAACCGCCATAAGCTGACCCTGAAAAACAATCTGCACCGAGCCGTCGATGCCGGGGCTTTTGAAGCCTGGTATCAGCCCATAATTGATCTGCGTACCGGTGAGGTGGCCTATATTGAGGCCTTGATGCGCCTGATTCATCCCGATGGCACCGTAGCAACGCCGGGGCATTTTCTGCAGGCGCTGGAGGAAAGCGGACTGATCTCCCGCTCAGGCCAGTTAATGATTGAACAGGCCTGTCGTGACCTGGCGACCTGGCGTACCCGGTTTCCAGACCTGCGCCTGTCACTGAACCTGTCGGTCAACCAGCTCTGGCAGGCCGACCTGGTGGACCAGCTTGAGCAGGGGCTTTCCGAACATGATCTGCCGGCCAGCGCCCTGATGCTGGAAGTTACGGAAGGCTCCATGATGACCGATATTGTCAAAACCGAGCAGTTTCTGGAGGGGCTCCACGGCCGGGGCATTGAGATTGCCATCGACGATTTTGGCACAGGCTACTCTTCCCTGAGCCGGCTGCGCTCATTGCCGGTCAACAAGCTCAAGGTGGACAAATCCTTTATGTACGGTGTGCCCTGGGAGCGTAAAAGCATGGAGATGGTCCGCGCTATCCTGCAGATGGCCACCAGTCTGGACCTGGAGGTGGTGGCGGAAGGCGTCGAAACCGAAAGCCAGTTGCAGTTCCTGTCTGAGGCAGGGTGCGAGTTCGGGCAGGGTTTCCTGTTTGCACGCCCGATGTCGTCCGGCGATATGTTCAATTATCTGGAACAGGCTGGCAACAGCTTTGCCCAGGCCGGAGGCCCAGCCGTGTAAGCAGGACAGTCAGGCTGTTACAAAAGCCCTGTACAGGCTTGCTGATTGAGGGTTGAAATTTCGCCTCACCCGGAATACTGTATATTCAAACAGTATTACCGGAATACCAGCATGAGTGATCTCCTGAATACCCTGCTCCACGATGCCCGCCTCTGGCGGGGGCACCGCCAGACGGCTGTCACCCCGGCTGCGGAACTCACCGGTTTTGCACCACTGGACCGGGAACTCGGCGGAGCCGGCTGGCCCCGGGGAGCGCTCAGCGAGTGCCTGCTGGACAGACCCGGCATCGGGGAGCTGCAACTGGTACTGCCTCTTCTGCAGAGGCTGACCGCACAGCAAAAATATGTGTTCTGGATCAACCCGCCGTTTATTCCCTATGCGCCCGCACTTGCCAGAGCGGATGTTGACCTGGGCCAGATCGTCCAGATCGATACAGACACCCGGTCCGACCTGCTCTGGACTCTCGAGAACTGCCTGCGCTCCCCCGCCACGGGCCTGGTCATGGCCTGGCCGGAAAGCCTGGCGGCCCGGGATATCCGTCGGCTCCAGCTGGCCGCCGAAACCGGTCAGAGCATCTGTATTCTGTTCCGCAACCGGCAGCAGGCCAGCCAGAGCTCACCGGCAGCACTCCGGCTCGAACTGGCTCCCGACAGCCGGCTGGGTCTTCAGGTAAACATACTCAAACGCCGCGGAGGCTGGCCCGGACAGACATGCCGCCTTGCTTTGGCAGCCCGGGCCGGTCAGGACACAGCCACCACCGTGATCCAGGGCCCCTGGCCCCGCCCGTCAGGGGCCTAGACCATGCCCTGGCTGTACCTTCACTTCCGGCACCTGCTGCTGGACCATGTTGCCCGTGCCCGCACAACGACGGCTCCCCTGGCGGTGCTCTGCCAGGGGTCCCGGCAAGTGCTGCAGGCCTGCTCCCACGCCCGGCAGCTGGGCATCAGACCCGGCACTGCCTTTAAAACCGCACTGAACCTGGCGCCAGACCTGGTCGTGGTGCATGGGGATGATGAGCGCCAGAGACGTATTCTGGAGCAACAGGCCCACTGGCTGTATCACTATCTGGACCGCATTACCCTGTATCCGCCGGATGGCCTGCTGGCGGATGCGGGCAGCGTACGGCGTCTGTATGGTGGCCTGCAGCCATTGCGGGAACGCCTGCAAAAAGCGCTGGCTGAACGCCAGCTGACCGCCACCCTGACCACGGGCCCGACGCCCCTGGCTGCCCGCCTGCTGGCCCGGGCCGGAAGCGACTGCTTTACAGAAAACCCGGAACAAATGAACGCCCGGATGGGCGCCCTGCCCCTGACCGCCCTTGAACTGGAAGAGCCCGTCCTGCGCCGGCTGAATCGTCTCGGGTTGAGCACGCTGGCAGAGGTGCAGCAGCTGCCGGCAGCGGAACTGGCCCGCCGTCTGGCTCCGGAAACCCTGAGCCATATCCAGCGGATTTATGGCCAGCGACCGGATCCGCAAACCTGCTGGCAACCGCCTCCGGATTTTCGGCAGAGAGCGGACTTCGGGCTGCCGGTCGAGAAAGCTGAAGGCCTGTTGTTTGCGCTGCAGCGCAACCTGACAGAACTGGAAAGCGAGCTTCGGTGGCGCCAGCAGGACACCGACAGCCTGCTGCTGATACTGCATCATTACCGCAGGCAACCCAGCCGCCTGCAGATACGCACAACCGGACCCGAACACCGGGCCGACGCGTTTCTTGACCTGCTGCGGATACGGCTGGAACAGCATCCCCTGGAGGCGCCTGTCGAAGCCCTGGAGCTCCGGGTCACCCGCTTCCTTGACCGTCACACGACCATCACCACAGACCTGCTGAATGACCAGCCGGATACCGGAGAAGCCTGGCATACACTGATCAGCCGGCTGCGGGCCAGGCTGGGAGAGCAGGCCCTTAAGCACCTGGCGCCGGCAGCCGACCATCGCCCGGAGCGCGCCTGGCACAGCTACCAGCTGACCGCCCGTCGTCAGGCCGGATCCTTGGGCCACCTGCCTTTGCGCCCGCTCTGGCTGCTGCCTCACCCGGCTCCCCTGACAGTCGCCCCGGAAGAATGGCTGAAGGGCCCCGAGCGCATCAGCGGAGGCTGGTGGGACGGACAGCGGGTATTGCGGGATTACTACATCGCACGGCTGCCCGGCGATCAGCTGGCCTGGGTTTACCGGGACACCCATCAGGGCTGGTTCGTCCACGGCTGGTTTGGCTGACACCATGAGCTACGCTGAGCTGCACTGTTTCAGTAACTTCACCTTTCTTACCGGCGCGTCCCACCCCCACGAGCTGGCCGAACGGGCCCTGGCTCATGGATATCAGGCACTGGCCATTACCGATGCCTGTTCCGTTGCCGGCATCCCCCGCGCCTGGCAGGCACTGAAAACCAGTGCCGTGGCCCTGATTACCGGCAGTTATTTCGAGCTGGAGCCCACGGATTCACAGGCTTCCGGTCTGCGGCTGGTACTGCTGGCCTGTACCCGCCGGGGTTATGGGCAGTTGTGCCAGTTGATCACTCTCGGACGCCGCCGGGCACCCAAGGGCCAGTATCAGCTGTTTGCCGATGATCTGGACCGGTTTTCGCTGGACGACTGCCTGTGCCTGTGGTTGCCTCCTTCCGGCGGCGAGGCTGATTTCACCGAGGCCCTGCAGGCGGGGCAATGGCTCTGCAGTCGTTTTCCTGATCGCTTCTGGCTGGCGGCCAGCCGCACCCTGGAATCCGGTGAGGAACAGCAACTGCAGCGCATCCGGGCCCTGTCCCGGCAACTGAAACGCCCGGTGGTTGCGACCGGCCAGGTGCATATGCATGACCGGCAGCGGCAACCTCTTCAGGACGTGCTCACGGCCATCCGACACAACATCAGCCTGGAGCAGGCTGGCCATCACCTGTTCCAGAATGGCGAACGCTATCTTCGGCCCCTGCCGGTCCTGCAGCGGCTGTTTCCGGCAGAGTGGATCGAAGAAACCCTGGCCATCGCGGAACGCTGCACCTTTCGACCCGGCGAGCTGCGTTATGAATACCCTGAAGATCTGGTACCCCCTGGCCAGACACCTGCCCGCTGGCTGGAAACCCTGACCCGGCAGGGTGCCCGGCGACGTTTTCCAGAGGGTATTCCGGATCACATCCAGGTGCAGATCCGAAAGGAACTGGACCTGATCCGTGAGATGCAATACGAGCATTACTTTCTCACCCTTTATGACATCGTCAGCTTTGCCAACAGCCAGGGCATTCTCTGCCAGGGCCGCGGCTCTGCTGCCAATTCTGTGGTCTGTTACTGCCTGGGCATCACCGAAGTCGACCCCCGTCAGATTGAACTGCTGTTCGAGCGATTCATTTCAAAGGATCGGGACGAACCCCCGGATATTGACGTGGATTTCGAGCATGAGCGCCGGGAAGAAGTCATCCAGTACATCTACCGGCGCTATGGCCGGGAACGGGCTGCGCTGGCCGCTACGGTGATCCGCTATCGTCCCCGCAGCGCCGTCCGGGATGTGGGCAAGGCGCTGGGATTTGATCCGGTTCAGGTGGAGCAGTTGCTCAACGGCATCGACTGGCGGGACCGGGAAACCGACTGGCGTGGGCAGATTCTCGCCAAGGG
>CAYMQO010000084.1:2319-7969 GCA_964392405.1 uncultured Marinobacter sp. | reverse complement strand
TGTCGGCGGGTCAGGCCCCGGGCGCGGTTACGATCTCGGTAAATTGGTAAAGGCTGAACAGGCAGCATAGAAGTTCCCTCCAGATTGGACCGGTTGGCCAGGGTGGCCTTTCGTTTTTGATGCCTCCTATTGAAGCGCTCTGAAAAGACGATTCCGTGCCGCAATCTGGCGGGTAACCGGGTAAAAAATGATGAATTGTGGCAGTGGCCCGCCACCGGTGACGGGTTCCCTTGTGGACGGTTACGCGGACCGTTACATTGGCCTTACCGTTAAGACGTGAATCTGAACCATGAAAAAACAGATTGTGCTGGTGGAAGACGAAACCGCCATCCGGGAAAACTACCGGGATGCTTTCGAACGCCGTGGCTATCAGGTCGCGGCCTACGGCGACCGGGCCAGCGCCTGGCAGGCGCTGAAGCTCCGCCTGCCGGATCTGGCGGTGATTGATGTGGGCCTGGGCCATGAGCCGGAGGGCGGTTTCGAGCTGTGCCAGGACCTGCGTCGCCTGTCAGCCACGGTGCCCATCATTTTTCTCACCGCCCGGGACAGCGACATCGACTCGGTGCATGGGCTACGGCTGGGTGCAGACGATTACGTCACCAAGGACATGAGCCTGGACCACCTGCTGGCCCGGATAACCGCCCTGCTGCGTCGGGCCGACGCCTGGGCCGAGGCCCTGCAGCAGCCGGATGAAGTCATCCGCCGGGGCCGCCTGACCATTAATGTGGATCGCATGACCGTCGCCTGGAACGGGAACCCGGTGGACCTGACCGTGACCGAATTCTGGATGTTGCACGCCCTGGCCCGGCACCCAGGGCATGTTCGCAACCGGGATCAGCTTATGCAGGCGGCCAGCACAGTGCTGGACGACAACACGGTGACGTCCCATATCAAGCGTATCCGCCGCAAGTTCCAGCAACTGGACCCGGACTTCGACGGCATCCAGACCGCCTACGGGATGGGCTACCGCTGGCATGCCCATGAGGTCTAGCGCTTGACTCTGAAACGGCAGCTGCTGCTGGCGAGCCTGTTGATGCTGATGGTTCCCTGGGCCGGGCTGCAATTTGTGCTGGAACTGGACCAGGCCCTGCGGGATCAGGCGGAAGAACAACTGCGGGGCCAGGCCCGACGCATGGCGGACGTGACCGCAGCGGAACTGCAGGATCAGCCCCCGCTGGGTCCGGATGACTCAACGATTTTCATGCATCAGGCCGATCAGCAAATCCATCTGGACGGCTACGGTGACGACTGGCCCGGCTTCCAGAATGGTGATCAGCCCTGGCAGCAACTGGCGGGTCAGCCGGACATTCGCTGGCAGGCCGCCACAGGCGAGCGCCACTCTTATCTGCTGATCCGCGTCCGCCATCCCGATCCGGTCTATATGGACCCGGCCGCCCCCGACAAACCCCACGAATTCCTGCGGCTGCGCTGGCGTACCAGTCCCCACGACAACCCCCTGGTGACCGAGCGGGTTGTCAGCACTCCCACCCAGGGCCAGGTGGTCGGGCGTTTTCCCTACAGTCTCTCACGCCGGGATCACCGGGTGGTCGGCCACTGGCTCGTAACAAGCGGCGGTTATCAGTTGGAACTGCGTCTGCCCCGTCTGGTTCCCGGGGACCAGCTTGGCTTTGAGGTGGTCTGGCCCGACTCTGAACACAATGGCACCTACCTGAGCACCGGCACCGCCATGGACCCGCTCCCGCTGGTAACGGGCCGGGATGCCGGTCTTGAGGCCCGGCTGTCTACCCTGATGTTCCCGGGTCAGCGGGTGTTTGTCAGCGAGCCTTCCGGCTCTCTTGTCGCCCTCAGCCATGTCCCGGCGCAGGACCAGCGCCGCCATTTTGAGCAGCTGTCCACCCTGGAAATTCTGGAACAGGCGACGCTCACCGGGCTGAGGGCACTGGTGCGCCTGTATCAGCCGGAGCCCCGCCTGTTCAGCGACGCCAGTCCCCATACCCTGCCACCGGATTCGGCCGGCCTGGTACAACAGGATGGCCACGTGTACCTGCTGGCGGCCGCCGCCACGGAAGACGGCCGGCAACTGGCTCTGATGCAATCCCTTGATGAAATCCTGGCGCTGGCCGGCAGCACCCTGGGTTCGGTCATCGCCCGCAGCGTTCTGCTGATTATCGGGTTGATGCTGGTCATGCTGGGCTACGCCAGCTGGCTGTCATGGCGCATCACCCGTCTGCAGCGGGCGGTCAACGCCACCGTCGACCCCGACGGGCGCATCTCCGGCAGTATTCCCCCCAGCCGCATGTCGGATGAACTGGGTGAGCTTAACCGTCAGTTCGGGCACATGGTGGACCGGCTGCAGGGCTACACCGCCTATCTGGAGAGCTTCTCCCGTCGTCTGTCCCACGAGCTGAAAACTCCGGTAGCGGTGATCCGGTCGTCCCTGGACAACCTGGAGCATGCCGCCACACCACAGGAACAGGTCAGCTACCGGGACCGGGCCCGGCAGGCGACCGATCGCCTCAGCCAGATCCTGCAAGGCATGAGCGAGGCCGCCCGGCTGGAACAAAGTTTTGATCAGGCGGACCTGGAACCCTTTGACCTGGCACAGGTCGTCGCGGAAGCCACTGCTGCCTACCAGACCCTGGACCCCAACCATCGTATCCGCTACCAGGGCCCCGCGGCTGACTGCCAGGTCCACGGTTCCCCGGAACTGATGGTGCAACTGCTCGACAAACTGGTGGATAACGCCCGGGACTTTACCCCGGCGGGCGGCCTGATTCTGGTCTCCGTGGAGCGCCGGAACGACCGGCTGCAACTGTCGGTGTTTAACGAAGGGTCCAGCCTGCCCAGAGGCCTGGCTGGCGAGATATTCAACCCGTTCATATCCGTCCGGGACGGCAGTGGTGAGGGCCATCTGGGACAGGGGCTGTTAATTGTGCGGCTGATCGCCGACCACCACGACGGCCAGGTGATGGCCAGCAACCATCTCCAGGACGGTACTGCAGGTGTGCGTTTTGAGGTTTCCCTGCCGGCGCTCTGACAGCGGCTTTCCGACCTGCGTCAGTCAAAGTCTCCGCTGAACTGACGATAGAACTGTTGCGCCGTGCGCCCGCTGCGGCCACCGCGACTGGTGGCGAAGCGCAGGGCGTGCAGATGCAGGGTTTCCCGATCCGTGACTTCCGGGAAGAGCGCGTCCACCGCCTGCAGGTAAACGTCCTTCGGGAAGGGGTAAAACGATAGCTGCAGCCCGAACCTGTCCGCCAGGGAGACCTGTTCCTCAATCGCTTCCGCCGGATGCAGCTCACCGCCGCGCACCTGGCTTTGCTGGTTGTCGGCCATGAACTCCGGCATCAGGTGGCGCCGGTTGGAGCTGGCATAGACACGGACATTTTCCGGCGGCAGCTCCAGGGAGCCCTCGAGGACGCTCTTGAGCGCCTTGTAGCCGGACTCCCCGGCTTCGAAAGACAGGTCGTCACAATAGATAATGAAGCGCCAGGGTTGTTCGCTGATATCGTCGACGATCTCGATCAGATTCACCAGATCGTCCTTATCCACCTCGATCATTCGCAGGCCCTGGTCGGCGTAGCGGTTCAGCGTGGCCTTTACCAGGGATGACTTGCCGGTACCCCGGGAACCCCAGAGCAAGGCGTTATTGGAAGGCTCACCCGCTATAAAACGCTCGGTGTTGCGAGCCAGTGCCTCCTGCTGCTGTCCGATACCGTAAAGCTGGTCCCAGCGGATCGGGTCCAGCCGCCGGATGGCACGCAGGCCGTGGCGATGTCGACGCCAGACCGCCGCCGGCACGTGGGTCCAGTCGATGATCTGGTCAGTCATGATCGGCTTCTCCCACCGCCCGGGCGAGGTAAATCGTATTGCTGGCCTCACGATTCTGGAAGGGATTATAGAACGAAACCACCCTCGCCTCCGGCGCAACAAAAACCTCATCCAGCACGGTCAGAAACGAGTCATCAGGGGGATCGTTGGACCACATGCCGAACATGCCGCCCGGTTTGAGCTGCCGCGCCATCCGGGTAAGGGATTCAACCGTATAGAAGGACTGACTGGAGTCGTTCAGCAGGGCCCGGGGGGAGTGGTCGATATCCAGCAGAATGGCATCGAACCGGCGACCGGGCTGCTCGGGATCAAAGCCCCTGTCGGGGTCGGCCAGGTCAAAAAAGCTGCCGTGAACGTAACGGCAGCGGGGATCGTCGTTCAATACCTGGCCCAGGGGGACTTTTTCCTGCTCATGCCAACGGATAACAGCGCCAAGAGCGTCCACCACCAGCAGTTCACCCACCCGGGCATTCCGCAGGGCCGCCTCTGCCGTATAGCCCAGACCCAGACCGCCTACCACCACCGCCAGATCATCACCTGGGGTGATTTCCAGGGTCAGGTCCGCCAGCGCCACCTCGGCGTCTACAAACATACTGGACATCAGGAATTCGTCGCCCAGTTTCACCTCATAGATGTCCCGGTCGCCGAGTGCCGGTATCCGGCGGCGGCGCAGGGTAATCTCACCCAATGGGGACGGCTGACTGTCGATCTGTTCAAACAGAAGGCCCATGATCCGGCTCCGAAACGAAAACCCGCATCTTAGCAGCTTATCGCTTCAGACGCCGGTCCATGGGAGGTGAGCCCGGCTCACCCTCGCCCCCGGGAATGGGGACGGGTTTGTGGTCAGGAACCGACACCGAGCGCCTGGGGAAGGATGCCGGACGCCATCACACCCCAGCGCTTGCCCCTGATATGGATAGGTACGTAAATCACCAGCACGATAGCCTCTGTGCCGGGCAGCACGAAGGTGCCCATACTCAGGAAGGTACATTTGCGCAGGTTTTCCAGCTCCTGACCCCGTACCGTTATCCGCTTGTGAACGCTGCGGGCGGCGTCGACCCGCGGATCCCCGGTCATGGGCTGGGCGCTGGCGGTCCGGGCCGCTGGCAGATAGCCATTCTGGTCAGTGGGCAGTGTATAGACAATGCCGTCCTTGCCGCCCTGGTCCCACTTGTCCAGCAGCGGCTGGAGGCGTTTACCCAGCGCATCCGCCCAGCTGGTATCGAACTTCTGGCCACCGGTGCCAGGGATTTCCTTGTAGTTGAAGTCAAACACGTCATAACCCTGCTGGCCGAGCTCCTCCAGCATCTGCTCCAGCTCGTCACGGCGGGCAAACAGCTTATGCACCATGACTTCCAGGGGGCCTTCGCCCAGCTGGAAACGGCACAGGGCCTGCAGCACCAGATTGGTGTTGTCCCTGAGCGAGTCGGTCTGGTCGAAAATCCCCACCATGCCATTACGAATCTGTTCACCGCTGTTTCGTATCTCACTGGCGTGACGGTGAGTTTCAGCATTGGTGGCCGTCAGCTCTTCCAGCGAACTGCTGACCATCAGCAGGTCTTCATGGGCCTGGGTGAAATCCTCCACCATGGTGCTGAACTGCTCTGCCGCAGAACGAACCGATTCACCCGCGGTGGCACTCTGGGTCATGATGGACTGGGCCTGATTTCCGGCGCCGGACATGGCGTTGATCATTTCTTCCAGCAGGCTGCCAATCTGACTGGCGGCCTCACCCACCCGGGCGGAGAGATTGCGTACTTCATCCGCAACCACAGCAAAACCCCGCCCATGCTCACCGGCGCGGGCGGCTTCAATGGCTGCGTTCAGGGCCAGCATATTGGTCTGCTCGGAGAAATCC
>CAYMQO010000084.1:0-2219 GCA_964392405.1 uncultured Marinobacter sp. | reverse complement strand
CCGGGAACCCAGGCCAAGGTACCAGCCCAGGGCCAGTACCGCACCGCCGAGCACCAGCGCGACCACGGCCGCGGTTCCGCCCGCGGTCAGTGCAACCGTTACGATCAGCACCAGCTGCAATAGAACGAGAAGAATGGCCGCCGGCCCCGGTAACCAGCGATAGCCACCCCCGGCTCGGGCTGATTCGGACGCTGGATTCGCCTGGGTAATGCCAGTTGGGGATGACGACTGCATAGAATAACTCCCGCCTCTCTTGTGTACTTCTACAGGGTGTTGCTGGTCAGTATAAAGCCGGCGCCTCTGGCGTACTGTGCGATCAAACGCCCGTTTGGAAGCTTTTTGTAACACGAATGCAAACCCATGTTTAATGCCATACGGACGGTCATCAGCTCCCGGTCTTTTCCATACTGACCCTGACTCTCTCATCGGCAGAGGTTCGCGTTTCTGAAGTACCCGTGATTGAAATCCGCCCCAGGCGCGTGACCTTACCCGGCACTTACAGAATGGAAAATTGCCAACAGGTCGGTGTCGCCCGGCGCAGGGCGACGACATCATGGCCGCATCGGTGCATACCTAAATATGCAGATCGTCGTCGCGCAGTCGCACCGCCAGCGACCAGTGATCGGGAGCAGGAAGTCCCCGGGCTGGAATACAGCTCGTTACACCCTGATAGGGAGATCCCATGACCATCAGCAGCACTTTCCGCACCCGCCTCCTGCAGGGGGCTACCCTGTTTATTCTCGGCACCACCACGGCCAGCATTTTTGCCGCCGTTGAAGACGGTCGCTACCAGATTCTGTCACGACACAGTGGCCTCGCCCTGGACGTGGCCGGGAACAGCACTTCCGACGGCGCCAATGTGCAACAGTGGCAGGCCTTGGGCGCCAGTGCCCGAAACCAGCATTTCGACGTTACCGACCTGGGTAACGGCTATTATTCCATTCGCCCCGCCCATAGCGGCAAGTCCATTGATGTGTACGGCTGGAGCCGGGAACCGGGCGGAGAGATCCGCCAGTGGAGCTGGAATGGTGGTGCCCAGCAGCAATGGCGTATAGAGGAAACCGGCAACGGTTATTTCAAGATCCTGTCGCGGCACAGCGGCCTGGCCCTGGACGTCTGGGAATGGAGCAGCAGCAATGGCGGCGATATCCGCCAATGGCAGGATACCGGTCATGCCAACCAGCAATGGCGCTTTGTAAACGTCGGCACGAATCCCGACCAGCCTGGGCAGCCGGATGAGCCCACCGATCCCGGCAATCCCGGTGATGGCGACCCCGGCGGTGACCAGCCCGGCACAGGCAACCCCACGGCCTGTCTCAGTGAACCCGTTGGTTATGCGTCACTTGGCGGGGGCACCACCGGTGGCGCCGGCGGTACCACGGTCACCGTCAGCACCGGCCGGCAACTGATCGATGCCCTGAAAAACAAAGCCGACAACACCCCGCTGACGATTCGGGTAAACGGCACCATCAGCCTGTCCAACTCCGGCGCGAATAAACTGGATGTGAAGGATGTGCGCGATGTGTCCATTATCGGCGTTGGTAACCGGGGCGTTCTGGACGGCATCGGCATCAAGATCTGGCGCGCCAACAATATCATCGTACGCAACCTGACCATCCGCTACGTCCGTGACGGCGATGGTGATGGCATCGGCATTGAAGGACCGTCCAGCAATATCTGGATTGACCATAACACCATCCATAACAGCCTGGATGTGGACAAGGACTACTACGACGGCCTGGTTGACGCCAAGAAAGACGCCAACAATATTTCCATCACCTGGAACCACCTCCATGACAGCTGGAAAACCGCCCTCGCAGGCCACAGCGACAGTGACCGCAACAATAACCGCCGGATCACCTACGCGTTCAACCTCTGGGAGAACACCTATTCCCGTACGCCACTGAACCGCTTTGGCGATACCCACATCTATAACAACTACTATCGCAATATTCTCGATACCGGCATCAACAGTCGTATGGGCGCTCAGGTGCGCATTGATAACAACGTATTCGAGAGCAGCCGTAACCCGATCGTATCCTGCTACAGTAGTCAGGTCGGCTACTGGGATACCCGCGGCAACGAGTTTATTGATGTGGAGTGGGAATCCGGCAACGACTGCGTCATTGCAGGGCCCCGGGTGACCTCTACCACAAGCTTCACCCCGCCCTACCAGTATGACCTGCTGCCAACCAGCCAGGTGCGCGCACAGGTCGGCA
>CAYMQO010000083.1:0-7980 GCA_964392405.1 uncultured Marinobacter sp. | reverse complement strand
ATGTGTAACTTGTGCTCGTCTCAATGATTAGCTTACTATTGCTGAATCATCAGTAGAAGGACAACGACATGGACTCACAAACATCCCGGGAACAGTTTCCGTTTGCCCAGGCTCGGGTAACCCGGCGCTGGCGCAAGCTGCTGGACGAGCGGCTCAAGGATCTGGGCGTAACCCAGGCGCGCTGGTCGACCATGGTCTACCTGCAGCGGGGCGGTGAAGGCCTGACTCAACGTGAGCTGGCGCATTTGATGGCCATTGAAAACCCCACCCTGGTACGGCTTCTGGACAGTCTGGAAGAGCAGTCCCTGATTGAACGGCGACCCTGCAAGCGGGACCGTCGCGCCCGCAGGCTGTACCTGACCAGTGCCGGCGAGCGGTTTATGAATGATCTTAACGAGCGCGGCAATATCCTCCGCGAGGAGCTGCTCAAGGGTATTGATGACAAGGACCTGGCTGTTGCGCTGGACGTCTTTGACCGGGTGATGGACAACGCCGCCGAACTTAAAAAGTAACGGTCCGGTTGCGGGGTTGAGTTCTTACTGCCGGCCCTTTATGATTGCGACTCCTTCAGGGGAGTAGTCGCCGCAGCGACGGATTTGCTGCGGGTGATGGTCAACATAATCGGAGCTCATCTCCGTGGCCATCACGTTCTGTGATATTGCGAACGCTCCGGCGTGCGCAGGCGGAACTGGCAAGACCTGGGGAACAACCACCTCCGTGGGCGGAGGGTGGTCGTTCCTCTTGTCTTCATGCTCCGCCCGGGACGTATTCAAGCTATGGATGCTTTTCTCGCCTCTACGGCCTCAGTGTTTATCGCTGAAATTGGGGATAAAACCCAGCTGTTGTCGCTCTTCCTGGTTACCCGCTTTCATCGCCATGCCCTTATTATCCTTGGGATTACCCTTGCGACCCTGGTAAACCACGGCTTGTCTGCGCTGTTGGGTGCGTGGGTGGCCAGCTGGCTGCCGCCGGCGTGGGTGCCCTGGCTGGTGGCCGTGAGTTTTATCGCGATTGCGCTCTGGTTGCTGTTTCCGGACAAGGACGACTGTGACGAGTCGCGGTTACTGGGGCTGGGAGCCTTTCTGGCGACTACCATCATGTTTTTTCTGGCCGAGATCGGTGACAAGACCCAGATCGCCACCGTGGTTCTGGCCGCGCGCTACGACGCGACCTTCTGGGTGATTGTTGGCACTACCATTGGTATGCTGCTGGCCAATGTGCCAGTGATTCTGGCAGGCCGATGGCTGATGGAGCGCGTGCCCATGGCAACGGCGAGAGTCGGTGCCAGCCTGCTGTTTATTGCGCTGGCCATTATTACGGTTATTGCAGCGATCAGTTAGCTGTGATGCACTGCGGCTAGTAACCGGCTCCGTTGCTTTTATAATGAAGTCACGAAAATGAATCGGGAACAGGCATATATGGCGAACACCCTGACACACGGTATTGCATTGGCGTCTGCGCTGCTGGCCTGGGCCGCAGCACCTCTGGCCCTGGCACAATCGGGTAGCGACGCCGGGCCGGTTGCTGTGCAGGAGACTACGGCGTCCGAACAGGACACGGTAACGTCCCGGGATACGCGCGGCCGCTCCCCGGTCTGGGCCCTGGAAGGGGACCTGGCCGGTAAGCTGCAGATGATGACGACCCGGTATGAGGACACCTTTGCCGAGATCGGCACCCAGCGCAGCCTTGGTTATCTGGAGCTGGTCAAGGCCAATCCCGACGTTGACCCATGGTTGCCGGGGGACGGCACCCGGGTGACCCTGCCACGCAAGTACGTGCTGCCGGACTCCCGCCGTGAAGGCATTGTCATCAATCTGGCGGAGTATCGGTTGTATTACTTCCGCGATGGCGGTGTTCAGGTCTTTCCTGTGGGGGTCGGAACCGAGGAGAACCCATCTCCGCTGACCGACGCGGTCGTGACTATGGGCCTGGAATCCCCCGCCTGGTATCCCCCGGCCAGTATCCGGGCGGAATATGAAGCCAGCGGTGAGCACCTGCCCCGGATGATTCCTCCCGGGCCCGACAACCCCCTGGGTACTCACGCATTGATCCTGAGCGAAAAGGGCTACCTGATTCATGGCACCAATAAACGTTTTGGTGTCGGCATGCAGGTCAGTCACGGCTGTTTCCGCATGTACAACGACGATATTTCCCGGTTTGTGAATGAGGTGCCCAAGGGCACACCGGTCCAGGTGATCCACCAGCCGGTCAAGGTGGGTTTACGTAACGGACAGTTGTGGCTGGAAGTGCATCGCTCTAAAGAGGGCTATCCTGAAGAGGAAAAAGAACGTCTCTGGCAGCAGGTGACGGAGGTCCTTGAAGCCTATACTCAGGAACATAAAGGCCTTGAGATCCAGCGCCGGGTCGTCGAACAGGCGCTTGAGCAGGCGGATGGCATTCCGCGCATGATCGGTGAGCGGGTTACACAGGTGGCCAGCCATGATGAGGGCGCGGATGCTGACGGCGGTGCCCGGGCCATGGAAGAGTCTGGCTTGCAGTCCCGACAGTCGACCCGTAAATCGCCTCAGCTCTGGTTCTGAACACCGGCTCCGGAGTGGTAGCGTCGCCGGCCGGTGACGTCAGGGACGGAACGATAATCCAGGGAGCTGCCTATGATTGGTCAGACAGGTCCGACAGTGATGTCCCGTCTGCGTACCGGACTGTGGCTGGGTCTGATATTGTGTGGCCTGATGCTCGCGGCTGTGCAGTGGACGCTGGCGCAAAGCACCAGTGATCGTCATGTGCTGGTGCTGTCAGTGGACGGCGCCATTGGGCCAGCCACGGTGGATTACCTCGTCCGGGGCATTGCAGACGCCGAAGAGAGCGGTGCGGCACTGGTTGTGATTCGCCTTGATACGCCCGGCGGCCTGATGAGTTCCACCCGCTCTCTTATCAAGACCATGCTGGCGTCCGAGGTTCCGGTTGCCACTTGGGTTACACCGGCGGGCGCCAGAGCCGCCAGTGCCGGGACCTTTATTCTCTATGGCAGCCATGTGGCGGCCATGTCTCCAGCCACCAATCTGGGCTCCGCAACCCCCGTACAGATGGGCGGCAGGCTGACCTCCAGCCAGACCCGGGAAAACACCAGCGACGAGCCCGGCGCTTCCGAAGCCGGGGACAGCACCGCCATGGAACGGAAGGTCCTGGAAGATGCTGTCAGCTATATCCGGGGCCTGGCGGAACGTTATGGCCGTAACGCCGACTGGGCAGAGCGGGCCGTTCGCGAAGCGGTCAATCTCGGTGCGGCGGAGGCTCTGGAGCTGGGTGTGATTGATGTCGTGGCGGACGATCTCGACGACCTGCTCCGCCAGATACACGGCAGAGACGTGGTTATGGCAACCGGCTCCGTTACGCTCGACACGGCGAATGTTACCGTCACGCATCAGCAACCGGACTGGCGTACCCGGCTGCTGACGGTGATCACCGACCCGAACATCGCCTATTTCCTCATGATTATCGGTTTCTACGGCATCATCTTTGAGCTCGCCAATCCAGGTGCCCTGTATCCGGGTGTCATCGGTGCTGTCTGTCTGGTGCTGGCGCTTTTCGCCTTCCAGGTTCTGTCCGTGAACTATGCGGGGCTGGCGCTGATCCTGCTGGGCCTGGCCTTTATTGTCGGGGAGGCGTTTATGCCGAGCTTCGGCATGCTCGGCATTGGCGGTATCGTCGCCTTCGTGCTGGGCTCTGTCCTCCTGATGGACGGTACCCACCAGGAGCTTTCGTTACCGGCAATCGGCGGTACCGCAGCGGTGGCGGGTGGGTTTATGTTATGGACCGTTACCCGCTTTATGGGCCTCAGGCGCAAGGCACCATCGGTTGGGGCCGAGCGCATGATCGGTGAACCCTGCCTGGCACTGGACGACTTCCGGCGTGACGGCAATGTGTACCGCGGGCACGTGCAACTGGCCGGAGAGCGCTGGAACGCTATCAGTGACGAGGCTATTCTCGCTAAACAACATTTACGCGTATTGTCGCTGGATGGCCTGACGGTAAAAGTCTGGCCGGATCCGGCAGGCGGACGAAAGGAGGCTATATGACTGCGGACCTGATTCCATGGATTGCGCCAATTGTGGTGCTGTTGCTCATTATTGGCTCAGCCATCCGGATACTGCCGGAATACGAACGGGGTGTGGTGTTTTTCCTGGGCCGGTTCCAGGGCGTCAAGGGCCCGGGCCTGATCCTGGTGATTCCCGGGATTCAGCAGGTTGTGCGGGTGGATTTGAGGGTGATCACCATGGATGTGCCCAGTCAGGATGTGATCTCCCGGGATAACGTGACCGTCCGCGTCAACGCCGTGCTCTATTTCCGTGTGGTCGACCCGGAGCGCGCCATCCTGCAGGTGGAAGACTACAGCGCAGCCACCAGCCAGCTCTCCCAGACCACCCTGCGGTCTGTGCTGGGCAAGCACGATCTGGACGAAATGCTTTCCGAGCGCGACAAGCTCAACGCTGATATCCAGGAGATCATCGACGCCCAGACGGAAGGCTGGGGCATCAAGGTGGCGAACGTCGAAATCAAGCATGTGGATCTGAATGAATCGATGATCCGTGCTATTGCCCGTCAGGCCGAAGCCGAGCGGGAGCGCCGGGCCAAGGTCATTCATGCGGAAGGTGAGCTACAGGCGTCCGAAAAACTGGTAGAGGCGGCACAGGTAATGTCCAGCAACGCCGGCGCCATGCAGTTGCGTTATCTGCAGACCCTGTCGGACATGAGCACCAACAACGCATCCACCATCGTCTTTCCCCTGCCGATGGACATAATGGAAACCTTCATGAAGAAAGTGGCCGGGCCGGGCAAAGAGACGGGCTCAAGGCCGGGTCATGAAACGCCGCCAGAGAGCCAGACCGGGTCTGCCGGTGAGCACCAATAAAAAAGGCCGGCATATGCCGGCCTTTTTAGCAGTGATCCAACCTTACTTCTGGCTGGAACGCTGAAGCATGCGAGCCGCGCGCTCGTTGGCTTCGTCTGCAGATTGCTGAGCTTTCTTGGCTTCTGACAGAGCCTGCTCTGCGCGACGCAGGGCAGTGTTTGCCTTACGGTCAGCGTTGTTGGCAGTGCTCAGGGCGTTGCTTGCGGTCTGCTCAGCGGAGCTGGCAGTGGCGTTCGCTTCGTCGATAGCCGCTTTGTCAGTGGTGGCACAGCCGGCAGTCAGAGCGGTAGCCAGTGCAAACCCTGCGATCGTCAACTTACGCATGTCTTAAATCCCCTTATTGGTCGTTATACTTCCTGTGGTGCAGAAGTTCTGGATAAATAACATCCTGTTAGATCATGTCCGGCGGTGCTACCGCCGGATTCGGTAACAGTGTAAAACACTACGGATAAGAATGTTAACTCGGGATACGTAAAACTTCTTAGGTAATTACGTAAACGTAAGTTCGCCGACAGGAACTTTTTGAATATCCAAGTGTTTCCGGGGTTTTCAGGGGAGAATACGGATAGGCGTGCCCACCTCGACCAATTGCCAGATTTCATCCATTTCCTCATTGGTAACCGCAATACAGCCATCCGTCCAGTCAAGCCCCTTGTACGCGAACGCCATGTCGCCCACGTTGTTGGGCAGGCCATGGATCATGATATTACCGCCGGGGCTCAGCCCCCAGGCCTCGGCCAGGCGGCGATCCCTTGGGTTGGGGTAAGAGATGCGGATCGACTTGTAGAAATCGCTGTTGGGGTTGCGCATATCAATGGTGTAGCTCCCCTCTGGGGTGCGGCTGTCACCCTCATAGAGCTTGTGACCTTCCGGAGTCTTGCCCAGGGAAATACGGTAATCGCGAACGACGCGTCCGCCAGACATCAGATACAGGCGCCGTTCTTCCTTGTGCACGACCAACTCATTGACTTTGCCAATCAGGCTTCGGGTCGGCTGTGGTTCGGCATAGGCCAGCGTACGTAGCTCGGCACTGACTGCGGCGCTGGAAAAAACCGTCAGCAGCAGGAAAAGCATCAGGTGATGGCGCCGGAAAAGGGCTTTATCTTTCATGGCTCTCAGAATTCAGAGGAATGGTCAGATTTTCGCCAAGTTATAGCATAATGTTTAGATTACGCGTAGGTAATATTTGTGGTCATATCTCACAAGTCAACCAGGTCATGAGCCGACAACTGCCTAGGTATCGGTCATTTTGAGGCCGACCTTGGTGACCCGGTCGGATTCGGTTTCCCGTGCCACCAGCACCACTGGCCCCAGCATCACCTTGTCACCCACTACCGGGTGGCCCTTGGTGCGTTTGGCGAAGCATTCGGCAAGCGATAACTCCGGCGGGAGTTCGTGGAATTCGATGCCATAAACCTGCTCCACATCCCCTAACAGGGCGTCGCCGTTAAGCACGAAGTCACCAAAGAAGGTACGTTCTGTCAGTCGACCGGCTGCCGACTTGTCCGACAGGGACTGACTCAGTTCGGCCAGGGCATCGGGGACCGCAAATACCGCGACCACATCGCCCCGGGATACGATCAGCTCCGGGTCTGGCGGCAGGCAGCCGTGGTTCCGGAAGATCCCTGCTACCGCCGTGTTTTCCGGTAGTTGTAGCTGATGCAACGGGCGGGGGTCATCCCAGCGGTCGCCGCGCAGGGGAAACAGCATCAGTTCATGGTCGCCGGTGGCGGGGACATCCAGCGGAAAGCGCCGATAGGGTTCACTCGCCACCGGCACTTCCAGTCCGAGCCTGCGGGCCAGAGGCGCCAGCGAGGTACCCTGGACCAGAAGCGATACCAGAACCACGAAGAACGCGATGTGAAACAGATCCTGGGCTTCTGGCAGTCCTGCCATGATTGGAAACAGCGCCAGCACGATCGGAACCGCACCCCGCAGACCGACCCAGCTGATATACAGCAACTCCCGCTTGTTAAAGCCGAAAGGCCAGATCACGCTGAGTACCGCCACCGGCCGGATGATAAAGATAAGCGCCAGGGAGAGGATCAGGCCGCCGCCAATCAACGGCAACAGATCGGACGGGCTTACCAGAAGCCCGAGCATCAGGAACAGACAGAGCTGCGCCAGCCAGGCGAGGCCGTCATGCACCTGCAGAATCGTTGGCAACATCCGTACCGGTCGGTTACCCACCACCACGCCTGCCAGGTAGATAGCCAGAAAGCCACTACCACCAAGAATGTTGGTGCCTGCAAATACACACAGCCCGGCGCCCACCACCATCAGGGGATAAAACGACGCGGTAAGCCTGACCCTATTGGATAGATAGGCGATAAGAAACCCGCCCAGCACACCGGTAACGGAGCCGATACCGAACTGCATCGCCAGCATAATGAGGCCGTCGACGATGGACGACGCACCCCCCGCACTGAGCATACTGACCAGCATCAGGGTGAGAAAGATCGCCATGGGGTCGTTACTGCCGGACTCGATTTCCAGGGTCGCACTGACCCGCTCGTTCAGGTTCAAACCCCGGCCCTGAAGCAGAGAAAACACGGCGGCGGCGTCGGTGGACGAAATGATCGAGCCGATCAGCAGCGCGACCATCCAGTGCAGGTCAAACACCAGCCAGGCACACAGACCCGCCAGCACGGCGGTAATAAACACGCCCACGGTTGCCAGCAGCAACGCTGGCTTCAATGCGACCCTAAAGGTGGCCGCCCGGGTGCGCATACCACCGTCCAGCAGAATCACCGCCAGCGCCAGGTTGGCGACCATAAAACCGAGCTCGAAGTCATCAAACCGGATGCCGCCGGCGCCGTCCTCCCCCATTAACATTCCCACCGCAAGAAAGATCAGCAGTACTGGCATACCCACGCGGCTGGACAGCTGGCTGAGCAGAATGCTCATCACAAGCATCGCGGCGATAATCAGTATCAGGTAGGGGTCCATGTATTCTCCAGTCAGCTTCTACAACTAGCACCGGCACCGCCCTGACAAATGTGACGGTGTTTCCGATCGTAACCTGGTGGGTATTGTGCGTTTTCGCACGCCTGCCTATATTGAGGCTTGCGCGGGTGTAGCTCAATGGTAGAGCAGAAGCTTCCCAAGCT